>JAGOIO010000059.1 GCA_017995595.1 bacterium
GGGTTTACCATTGATTGCACATTTTCATGATTATCAACCTTTTGTTGTGAATATTTTTTTACTAATAATTGATCAATATAATCTTGTGCTCCAACTGACATAATTGTTTCCTCCCTAATGAAAACTTTTATTCCCCGATTTTTGAACCTTATTATTTGATTACTTGAACATTAACTTTTTTAGAAGTTCTTTGTTCTCGTGTCTTTCCTTTGTAATCCCTTGTAAAATTTGAAATCCTTAAATCCTTACTCTTATATAAAGTTTATATCAGTTTTAAAATTTACTTTTTCTTCGTTTTATATTAAGTTATGTTAAGATGGCTAATTATAAATTAGCCATCGCTTTAACTTCTTTTCTCTTAATTTTCTTAGTCGCAGTGCGAGGGAACGGCTCTTTTGAAATAATAAAATTATTTGGTCTCTTATAATGAGAAAGTCTCTTTGAAAGTTCACGAGCCTCTGTTCTAACTATTTTTTCAAGCTCTTCATCACTTGTAGCACTTTGAATAACCTCTTCAGTCGGAACTATAGCCGCAAATATATCTTCAGTACCGTCTTTTTGCCCGCCGGCACGTTTTGCACCGAAAACACAAACTTCCAAGAACTTATCACTTAAATTCAAAACTGATTCAACTTCTTCAGGGAAAACTTTTTTACCACCGCTAAGTACAATCATGTTCTTGATACGACCTGTAATATAAATAAAACCGTCTTTTAGTTTTGCAATATCTCCTGTATGAAGCCAACCGTCAGGCTCAATAGTTTCAGCAGTAAGTTCAGGCATTCCGTAATAACCTTTCATCACATTGGCACCACGAACTAACAATTCACCTGTTTCATCATCAATTTTCGCTTCAACACCATCAAGAGGTCTCCCGACAGAACCAAGACGACAAGCTTTTTTTGTATTTACAGAAACAACAGGACTTGCTTCTGATAAACCATAACCTTCAAAAACTCTTATACCTATAGTTTCAAAGAATTTACCGATATGAATATCTAATGGTGCACCACCGGAGATACACCCTTTAAACTTTCCGCCAAACTTCTTACTTATATAAGGAAAAAGAAGTCTTCTCAAAGTAAAAGACGGAATAAATTTAGCTAAATCATAATTAATTTTAAACATAAAGCGATGAAACGCAGACATTTTACTAACATCAGATTCAATGCTGGCTTTCATCAATTTCAAGAAAGCCGGAACAACAACCATGAAAGTAATCTGTTTTTCTTGCATAATTGGAAAAATATCTTTCGGTTTCAAGCTTTTTGAGTAATAAATAGAAGTACCCAAATTCAAGAAAGACAAGAAACCAACCGTAAGTTCAAACAAGTGGTTCATCGGCAGAATTGAAAGTAATTGGTCTTTTGCTCCTAAATCAAAGCATTTACCAATAGAATTTACTTGAGCAAGAGCATTTCTAAATGAAATTTCAACACCCTTAGGCATACCTGTTGTACCGGAAGTATAGATAATAAGAGCAGTTTTACTCAAAGCTCTGTGTCTCCATTTACCAACAGTTGAATCCGTCATCTTATGCAAACAAGGATATTCAGCATCAATTCCACTATCATTTAATATTATAATCTGTTCAATATAAGGCACTTGTTCCTTTAATTTCAACCCCATTTCCAAAAAAGCATTAGAAACGAGCAAAACTTTTGGCTGAGAATCTGTTAAAATAGAAGAAAGCTCATAAATAGTAAGTTTTATATCTAACGGAATTGTAATTGCACCAGAAAGAACAGAGGCAAAAAGAGCCGCACCCCATTCAGGCATAGATTCAGAGAGAATAGCAATTTTATCACCCTTATCAATTCCTTGTTTAATCAAATAATTAGCAAGTCTTCTTGACAAAATGCTCAAACCGTTAAAAGTAAGTTCTCTCCAACCTAGTGAAGACTTCATACCCAAGGCAATTTTATTGTCCAAAGCTTCAGTTCGATTTTCCAAAAATAACAATACATTATTCTTTTCGTCCATCATAATATCTCCATATTTATCCAAGTCAATGGTTCTATTTTAGCATTAAAATATCAGTTGTAAATATTTTCGTAGTCGTTTTGACGTAATTTTATAGAAATATCTACTGAAATAAGTATCAAATACAATAATCATTAATGCAAAACTCTAGGAATTAAGTAAAGCTTAAATCTTAATGTCCAATGCGGTTTAAAATTTCACATATATACTATCAATACTCAATTTTTGAACCTTGCAAAATTTTATTTCCACAAGTAAAACCATTGTAAGTCAATGTTGTACGAGACTTATCGCAATAGGAATCATTGTTATCTGCATCAACAGTACCTATTGCTCCATCAGGAAGTATCTTACTCTTTGTTACCAAAACAACAAATATATCTCTACCAAATTGGTTTGGTAATTTCAAACCGTTTACGTCAATTAAAACTTCATGACATAATCCATCGGTAGCCAAATTCAATGAACAATCAGTATTAAATTGAGTCATAGAGAGAATGGTTCCATCTTGTAAAATAATTTGATATGGACTATTTATGTTGAAGAATTTTGTTCCAACAAAATTCTTCACAATAGTTTGGTATGTACAAGTTGAATCCGAAGATAAACATTTTTTCAAACAAATAAATTTTTCGCATAATTGATTTATCGCATCATCTTGAGAAACAAAAACACCAGATAAACTATCAGCATTTTCATTTCTTATTGAAGCATACGCATTAGATAAAGAACTATACTCCTTTTTAAATTTTGATGCAAATTCTTGATTTTGAGACTTATTCATTAAAGTCGGAATTGTCAAAGCGGCAACCACACCTATTATACCTAAGGTAATTAATACTTCCGCCAACGTAAACGCTTTAAAAGCAGAATAAGCACTATGTCTAGAGAGTTTTACCCCCCCCCCCGATGTACAAATGCAGTTATAGTGGTTCTTTTGAGCATATTTTGTTCCTCAAGTTATTAATATATTACATTCATTATACCACAATTTAAAAAAACTTAACGGCTTTATATGTAAGAAAAGCTTCAAATTAAAAATTTGAAGCTTTTCTTTTATTCTTTATATTAATAACTAAGATTTATGCAATATCTTCTCTTGTAGCTTCTTCATTTTTTTGTGTCGGAAGTTTTATAAGTTCTGCATTATTTCTATTCTTTACCATATCTGCTGTAACTGTAAATGTAGTTAGATTCTCCTTTGACGGAGCATCATACATAACATCTAGCATTATCTCCTCAACAATTGAACGCAAAGCTCTTGCACCGGTTTTTCTCTTTATTGCTTCTTTTGCAATAAGCTCAATAGCTTCATTATCAAATTTTAATTCAACACCGTCCATGTCTAACAAGCATTTATACTGCTTCAAGATAGCATTCTTTGGTTCTGTCAAAATCATCTTCAATGTTTTTTCATCTAATGCATCAAGAACTGCATAAACAGAAACTCTACCAATAAATTCAGGAATTAAACCGAATTTAAGTAAATCTTCCGGTTGAAGCTTTTTAAGCATTTTTGCAGCCATAGCTTCTTTTTCAGCACTTGTCTTTGCACCTTTAGCACCAAAACCGATTGACAAACCGTCATCAGAACGTCTTTCAACAATTTTATCCAATCCGACAAAAGCTCCGCCGACAATAAACAAAATGTTCTTCGTATCAATCTGAATAAATTCTTGATGAGGGTGCTTTCTTCCACCTTGAGGCGGAACATTTGCAACAGTACCTTCTATCATTTTCAACAAGGCTTGTTGAACACCTTCACCTGATACATCTCTTGTAATAGACGGATTTTCAGACTTTCTTGCAATCTTATCAATTTCATCTATATAGATAATACCACGTTCTGCTTTTGAAGCATCATAGTCAGCATTTTGAAGCAATCTTAACAAGATATTTTCAACATCATCACCAACATAACCTGCTTCAGTAAGAGTTGTTGCATCAGCAACAGCAAAAGGTACATCTAGCATCTTTGCCAAAGTTTGAGCTAACAATGTTTTTCCTGAACCTGTTGGACCGACGAGTAAAATGTTAGATTTTTGAATTTCCACATTACCATTTTTACCGTCTTCTGATTTATTATGTTTTAATCTTTTATAATGGTTATAAACAGCAACAGACAAAACTTTTTTCGCATCATCTTGTCCTACTATATTTTCGTCCAAATATGCTTTTATTTCAGCGGGTTTTGGAATAGCCTTTTCTTCAGGTGCTTTCTTTGCATCTGTTGTTCCGCCTTCTTTATCTTTGTTTTCAAAAAATTCTTCGTCCAGAATCTCATTACAAAGTTCGACACATTCGTCGCAAATATAAACTTCAGGACCCGCAATTAGCTTTTTAACTTGGTCTTGAGTTTTACCACAAAATGAGCATTTTAATCTGCTGTCATCATGATTTTGCATTCTTTTCTCCTGCTTGAATACTTATTACATAGAATCTCTAGAGATAACTTTATCAATCATACCGTATTCAAGAGCTTCTTGAGGTGTCATGATATAATCTCTATCTGTATCCTTTTCGATTTTTTTCAAAGATTGTCCTGTATTTGAAGCCAAAATATCATTCAAAGATTTTTTAATTCTTATAATTTCAGCTGCTTGAATTTCGATATCAGTAGCTTGACCTTGAGCTCCACCAAGAGGTTGGTGAATTAAAACTCTAGAGTGAGGAAGAGCCATTCTCTTACCTTTTGTACCTGATGAAAGCAAGAAAGCTCCCATACTTGCAGCTTGACCTAAGCAAATTGTACTTACATCAGCTCTAATATGTTGCATTGTATCATAAATTGCAAATCCGGCAGTAACACTTCCTCCTGGACTGTTTATATACAACATAATGTCTTTTTCAGGATTTTCACTGTCTAGAAGAAGTAATTGAGCAACAATTAAGTTGGCAACCATATCATCAATTTGTGTTCCTAAAAATATAATTCTTTCTCTTAACAATCTTGAAAAGATATCAAAAGAACGTTCACCTCTGCTTGATTGTTCTATAACAACGGGTACAAAACTCATATTTTTTCCTTTCCGTATCTGATTACATTATAACATCTTTTTTACAATTGACTATTTTGTAGCTTTAGCTTTTTTAGCCTTTGGAGCTTTAAATTCAATCGTATTATTTTCAGCCAAGAAGCTTGCAACTTTTTCATTTAAGGCTTGTTGAGACAATGAGCTGAACAATTCTGAATTACCGCTCAATTGTTTCATTAAATCTTCCTTGCTTATGTGATATGCATTTTGCAATTCTTGTAATTTACCTTCTAAATCAGCAGGTTCAATTTTAATATTTTCTAATTCTGCAATTTTATCAATTACAAGAGAATTTTTAATTCTTGTTAAAGCTTCTTTTTTCAAGCCTTCCATAACTTCATTTTGACCTTGGCTTTCAATAGCTTTTTGCCAATCAATGCCTTGACCTGCAAGTCTTTGTTTGTATTCATCAAGCAAAGCTTGAGCTTCTCTGTCAATCATTGTTTCTTGAACGTCAACTGTTATGTTTTCAAGAACTTTTTCGAATATGGCATTATTTGCAAGTCTTTTGTTTTCATTTTCTTTTTTTGCATCTAAATATTTTTGAACATCAGCTTTCAAATCATCAACAGTCTTAAAAGGACCAACTTTTTGAGCAAATTCATCTGTAAGTTCAGGAAGAACTTTTTGTTTAATTTCCTTCATTTTAATTTTGAATACAGCAGGTTGTCCAGCAAGCTTTGCTTCATGATATTCTTTAGGGAAAGTAACATTAATATCAAATTCATCATTGATATTTTTACCAACCAACTGTTCTGCAAAACCCGGAATAAAGTTTGAATGAGCTAAATCTAATGAATAATTTTCAGCCGCACCGCCTTGTATTTTTTCTCCATTAACAGTACCGTCAAAGTCGAAAACAACAGTATCGTCATTTTTGCTTGGTCTATCAACAACAACTTCAAAAGTTGCATGTTGTTCAATTAAGCTATCAATTGATTTTTGAGCAGCATCAGCAGGATTTTCAAAGCCTTCAACTTCAAGCTTCATGCCTTTGTAATCGCCCATTGTAACTTGAGGTCTTAATTCTGCTTTTGCAACTATTTTAACGTCTTTTCCAACATTAAAATCATAAGATTCAACATAAGGTTGAGCAATAATATCTAATTTATTAGAAATAATAGCCTCTTGAATTGCTCTTGGAAGCATGCTTTCCAAAGCTTCTTGCTTAATTTTATCTTGACCAACATTTTGTTCAATGATATTTCTTGGAGCTTTTCCTTTTCTAAATCCGGGAATATTTACATATTCTGAAATCTTCTTAACGGCTTTATTATACTCACTTACTGCATCTTTTGCAGGAATTTCAATATTAATTTTTACTACGTTATTTTGTTCGTTTTCTAAATCTATTTTCATGTTTTTCCCTTATATATTATCTACCTTTTCAAATTATAACTCAAAAAAAATAATAAATGCAAGTTTGAGAAGTTCCTTTAAAAAAAAATACTATACCAATATGACTATTTTTAAGTTACAATTAGTAAAAATAACAAAATTTCAAATAAAAGGAGAAAATATGATAATACCAAGCATCGATTTAATGAATGGAAAAGCAGTTCAACTTAGACAAGGTAAAGAAAAAGTTTTAGAAAGAGAAGATGTTTTAGAACTTGCAAAATATTATTCAAGATTCGGAGATGTTGCAGTAATTGACCTTGACAGTGCGATGGGGAACGGAAATAACAATGAAGAGCTTATTGAAAAGCTTTGTAAAATTGCACCTTGCAGAGTTGGAGGAGGTATCCGAACTGTTGAAAAAGCCAAGAGATTGATTGCAAATGGTGCTAAAAAAATTATAATCGGAACTGCAGCAAGCGAAGAATTTTTATCAAAACTGCCTCAAAGCAAAGTTATTGTTGCGATTGATTCAAAGAACGGAAAAATCACAACTGAAGGTTGGACAAAAGAACTTGATAAAACTCCGCTTGATTATATAAAAAGATTTGATGACTTATGTTCAGGATACCTTTATACAATTGTAGAAAATGAAGGCATGATGAAAGGTTGCGACATAAAATCTATTGAAGAAGTCAGAAAAGCAACAAAAAAAGATTTTGTTGCAGCAGGTGGAATTTCTACGGTTGAAGAAATTGTCAATCTTAACAAAAAGGGGATTTCAACTCAACTTGGAATGTGCATTTATACTGGAGCTGTAAAACTTGAAGATGCATTTTGTGCTTGCCTTGATTTTGAAAAAATGAACGGACTTATTCCAACTGTTGTTCAAGATGTTGAGTCAAAACAAGTTTTAATGCTCGCTTATTCAAATAAAGAATCTTTGGAGAAAGCATTTAAAACAGGGCTTGCAACATATTTCAGCCGTTCCAGAAAAGAACTTTGGACAAAAGGCGAAACTTCAGGAAATACTCAAACACTTGTAAATGCTAAATTCGATTGTGATTTTGATACAATTCTCTTTGAAGTTAAACAAAAAGGAAACGCTTGCCACACAGGAAAGTATAGTTGTTTTGAAGATGAAGAATTTGGAGTTCACACACTTTATAAACTTCTTCAATCACGAAAAGCTAACTTGCCTGAAGGTTCATATACAACGAAATTATTTAAAGATATTTTCTATTTAAAGAAAAAAATTATGGAAGAAGCATTTGAAGTTGTAAATCCTGAAGTCGGAGACGGACTAAAATGGGAAGTTGCAGATTTGGCATACTTTGTTCTTACGTTTATGGTAGAAAACGGAGTTGAGCCAAAAGAAATTATCAGCAACTTAGCTTCTCGTGCAAAATAAGCTATAGCAATACTTTATAAGAGGTAAATCATGAACATTTTAAATTATGAATATATCGATGATGAATTTTTTAAGAAAATCGAATTTGAATCTATAAAATCTGTAGAAGAAAT
>JAGOIO010000060.1 GCA_017995595.1 bacterium
GCAAGCATTTGTGTTAAATCTTGAGGCTTAAACCAATGATAAATTATGCTTAATCTGTATAAAAAAGGTAAAGTTGCATATCCTCCGCCAATTGCGAAAAATCCGATTTTTATAAATTCTAAAAATAATATAAGAGAGGTGTTCATTTTTAATTTTCCTCTCTAACTTTTGACTTGTCGAAAAATCCTTTTATTACACCAAGAGCAAGAGCGGTGAATACAACCCATACAGGAGAAATTTGAGTAAATGCTGTTATATAAAAAACTATTGCAAAAAATATAAAGGTGAAAATGTCAGTTATGCTTTTGCTCCACATGATTCTTATAGCGTTTGATAAAATTACGATAGTTCCTATTTCAACGCCCCATAATGCACTTTTTACAAGCGGAATATGGATTACAAAATCAAGAGCTGTAGCAATACAAATAATTATTAGAAAAGGAACGGTTATTACGCCAAATCCTGCAGTTATTGCACCACGTTTGCCTCTTAGCTTGTAGCCTATAAACATTGATACATCTGGAGCATTTATGCCTGGAATTAATTGACTTATTGAATAAAATTCAACTAATTCTTCATCGGTTAGCCAATGTCTTTTTTCAACCGCTTCGGATTGTAGAAGTGGTAAAATTACTATTCCTCCGCCAAAAATCATACTTCCGACTTTTACGAACAGCAAAAATATTTCTAACAAGCTAACTCTTTTCATACAAAAATTTTATCACAAATTTAATAAAAAAAGTGGCACTTCAAACAAATGAAGTAACCACTTTATATTTTTGATTAAGCAAACTATTCTTTATCGTCAGATGGCTTTTCATCTAAAAGACTTGTTTGTTGAACTTCGGTTTCTTTTGCTTCCTGTGTTTCTGTAGCTTCGCCGGTTGCTGTAGCTTGAGGAAGTTCTTTACTGTCAGGATTCAAAATTTTTGTAACTGACATTACTGAATCATTTTCAACCAAATTTTGAGCTCTAACACCTGTAGCACTTCTACCTTGTTGAGAAATATCACCTGATTTTAGTCTTGTAACAATTCCATTTGCTGTAACAAGCATAACTTCATCACTTTCTTCAACGATAGTTAAAGCAACCAATCTTGATGTATTTTTCTTGAACTTAGTTGCGATTAAACCGATACCGCCTCTATTTTGAGCTCTGAATTCAGAAAGTTTAGTACGTTTTCCAAATCCGTCTGAAGTTACAACAAGTAAGTCTGCATCATAATCTTGAGGAACGATATCACAACCGATAAGAGTATCGCCTGTTCTAAGTTTCATTGATGTAACACCTCTTGCACTTCTACCCAAAGGTCTCATATCAGAGATTGCAAATCTGATTGCCATACCACAACTTGTACCTATAATGATTTCGTCTTTAGGTTTAGCAAGTTTAACCCAGCTTAATTCATCTTCGTCTTCCAATCCTATTGCAATTATTCCGTTTCTTCTTATATTTGAGAAGTTTTCTAATGCAATTCTCTTTATGTTACCTTTTTTAGTAAGCATAATCAAGTCTGCATCAGCATTTTCAGGGCTTTTACTGATTGGAACAACTGCTGTAATCTTTTCATCTTGTTCTATTGGAAGAAGATTAATAATTGGCAAACCTTTTGATTGTCTTGAACCTTCAGGGAAGTCATAAACATTCAAGCTGTAAACAGTTCCCTTAGAGCTGAAGAATAATACTTTATCGTGCATCATAGCAGTAAAGAAATGTTGAATATCATCATCATCTTTAGTCTTCATACCTGATTTACCACGAGTGGCTCTATTTTGACGTTCAAAAGTATCTAGAGAAATACGTTTGATATAGCCTTGGTGAGTAATGAAAACTGCCATAGCTGTATTTGGAGTTAAATCCTCAATACTCATTTCACCTTGTTCAGGAATAATTTGAGTTCTTCTGTCATCACCGTATTTTTCTTTATCTTCAAGAAGTTCAGTCTTGATTATATCCAAGACTTTTTGTCTGTCGGCCAAAATAGCTTCATATTCTTTGATTTTTTGCATTAATTCTTCGTATTCAGCTTTAATCTTGTCTTGCTCCAATCCTGTTAAACGTCTTAATTGCATTTCAAGGATAGCGTTAGCTTGGTCAATATCCAATCCGAACTTAGACATCAATCCCAAACGGGCTTCATCAGTAGTTTTAGAATTTTTAATTAATGCTATAACTTCATCTAAAGAACCCAAAGCCACCAATAAACCGGCTAAGATGTGAGCTCTGATTTTAGCTTTTTTCAAGAAGAAAATTGTACGTCTTGTTACAATTTCTACTCTGTGTTCAACAAATTCATTTAGAACTTCGTATAAGTTTAGCAAACGAGGTTGTTTTCCAACAAGAGCAAGCATATTTACGCCGAAAGAAGTTGTCAGTTGAGTTTGCTTGAATAAATTATTTTTAACAACATCAGGTTTTGCATCACGTTTAAGTTCTATAACGATTCTCATGCCGTCTCTGTCAGATTCATCACGAAGGTCTGCAATACCTGTTAATCTTCCGTCCTTAACCAATTCTGCAATTTTTTCAATTAATTGAGCCTTATTAACTTGGTAAGGAATTTCAGTAATAACGATAGCAGTTCTTGCTTGACGACCATTTCCGCCTTGAATTTCTTCAAAGCCTGAAACGGCTTGCATCTTAATAGAACCTCTGCCTGTTTCATAAGCTTGTTTGATGTCGCTCAAGCCTACAATAGTTGCTGCAGTCGGGAAGTCAGGACCTTTTACATATTCCATTAAGCCCTCAATAGTAATATTTGGATTTTCAATAAGAGCGATAGTACCGTCAACAATTTCGCAAACATTGTGAGGCGGAATATTAGTTGCCATACCGACAGCGATACCGGAAACACCGTTTAAAAGTAACATTGGCAATCTTACAGGAAGAACTGTAGGTTCTTCTAATGAACCGTCGAAGTTTGGACCAAAATCAACAGTTTCGCAATCGATATCAGCAAGCATAGATTGCGTAATTTTATGCATTCTAGCTTCAGTGTATCTCATCGCAGCTGCTGAGTCTCCGTCAACAGAACCGAAGTTTCCGTGTCCGTCTATTGTCAAATATCTTGTTGAAAAATCTTGAGCCATACGAACTAAAGATTCATAAACCGCAGTATCACCATGAGGGTGATATTTACCTAAAACTTCACCAACGATACGAGCACACTTTCTAAAAGGTTTATCAGGTGTCATACCTAACTCGTTCATGGCAAATAAAATTCTTCTGTGGACAGGTTTTAAACCGTCTCTAACATCGGGTAATGCACGACCGATAATAACACTCATCGCATAATCAATGTATGAGCGTTTCATCTCTTCTCTTATATTAACAGGGATAATTTTTCCCTCTTCAAACATATTTCCTTGTTGACTCAAAACTCCAGCCTCCCTATATCTGTACGTACATTATAGCACAAACACGTGAATTGCACCCAAAAACTTTAACTATTTGTTACGGAGTAATAAAAGTTTAATGATTTTTATAAGTATAATTCTTAAAATTTATGCAATATTTTTTCACAAAATGTTGACAGTGTTTTTTACTTAAAATACAATAATCAAACAAAGAGGAAATGAAGTGGATATCTTCAACTGTACCGCAGCCGTAAAAGTCGGAATACTCTAAGTTAGAAAACTTTTTTAGAGTAGAAGTTTTCTTATAAATTTCTCCAAAGCTTCGGATTAAAGTTTGGATAAAGATGTTTTGTCGTCCTTTTCAAACTTCCGCCTAAAAGTAGATGAAAAGGATTTTTTAATGCCAATTGCATCAACAACAGCCGTAAAAGTTTCAACAGGTTCGTGTCCGCACGGACTGCCTCATGGTGCTTGTCCTATTTGTTCCGGCATGGGTGGTGGCGGAGGCTCTGTTCGTCGTGATGAGCCTAAAGCTAATGAAATGTCTTATGATGAATGTTTTGCAATTTGGCAACAGATGAAAGCCGAAAAACAGGTAAAAATTGATAAATCTGCTGCTTTTCAAGCAAGGCAGGTTGCTCTTCATACTCAGATTCAGACTCAAATGGTCGCTTTTGCTCATAAAATTGCAAATGCTTCTCGTAAAGTTGCTGATTTTGCTCAAAAAATTTCAAATTCGCACCCGATTTTATCAAAACCTGTTGTTTTGGTAGCAAAAAAAATTCTTGTTCCGATTTTAAATACAATGAAAAATGTTACAATGGTTGTAGCAAAAGCTGTGAAGTTCGTCGGACAAAAGCTTGCAGATATTTCTGATAAGTTAAATGCCGTTTTTGGTGAATTTAAAAATTCCACATTAAAAAAAATGTCTGATAAATTCCATGACTTTAGAAAAAAAGTTCACAAATTCTTTATTATAAACCCGCCTAAAAGAACTGATGATGAAGAAAACAAGTTAGAAACAGAAAAGAAAATATTTAATATTAAAAATTTGTTTCAAAAAATACAAAGAAATTTAATTAATAAAAAGGACAAACAAAAGTATGCCGGCAATTAATCCTGTACAAGATGCAGATTTAAGACGAAGAGTCAAGAATTACACTGATTCTCAAAAGAAAAACGCAAATACCACACAAGAAGGTGTTATTGTAAATAATTGCGTTAAAGATGATTGTGTTGATATTCATGACATGTACACTTCATTGGTAATTTCAGAAAATGCGAAAATGCCAAACAAATTAAAAGAGAATGTACAATCGCCAATAAATACTCTTGCTCCAACCGCATTGATTGGCGTTGGGGTAATGTCAACTATAGCTCTTGTCAGCAGATTAATTAGGCACAGTGCCAAAATAAATTTGAATATTGATAGTGCAAAAAAACTTGAACACTTAACAAGAAATGTTTGTATTTCCGATGAATCAACTCAAGCTTTTTATCAAATGGTACAATGTCCAAACCAAAAAACGATTATGGCGGGTACAGGGGTTATAACTCTTGGTGCGATGGCTTTTATGGGTAAAATGGTCGTTGACGGAATAAAAGATGTTTGGGTTAAGAAAAAAGAAGCTGATATCCAGAAGAATTTGCAGGAAAATTTAATTTCTGTGGAAACCCAATCTTTTTCAGGTAAAATGCAAATTTTACGAAGCATGCTTGCACAAAAAGCGAATGCGTTTAGTGAATATTTGAAAGATGATTCTCAACCGCCTGCATTTAAAAATTTTAAGCATTCAACTGCTATAACAAGTTTTTCAGCGAATGAAATTAAACAAGGAAAATCTGACAAAAAAGATTATAGTGCATTGAAATTCTTTGCATTTGGAGCAGGAACGGTTGCTTCGATTTTGTTGCTGGGCGTTCGGTCATTGAAAAATTTGAGAAGTGGTCGTGCAGACTTGGAAAAATACATTTCAGAACGACAAAAAGATATTTCGAAAATAGTTGAGAAATCTACAGATAAGACCAAAGAGTCCGATAAGAATATTTTGAAAAATATGTTTAAGGCTTTGGACAGCGATGCAGAGTTTATAAAAAAATCTTTATCAAAATTGAGTTGGACTGATAAAAAAGAACAAAAAACGTTTTTAGAAGAAGCATTGTCTTATGCTAATAAGTCAACGGTAAAAGCTGATAGTGCAATGGCAGGTGATGGAACGCCACGTCCTGCGTTCAATTCTTACGTAAATGATTATAAAGCATTTTTCTATAACTATTTGTTAGACAGAGAAAATCCGCAGTTTAAAGCACTTTTCTTAGGTGTAACAGGGCTTACTGCACTTACATATTGTGGTGAATCAGCAGGTACTGCTATGAAAGAAGTTCAGGTTAAAAAGATGAATGCTCAAACAGAACTTGATTTGCAAAAGCGTCTTGTTTCTACAGAATTGAGAAATTTTAAATCGAAAAAAGATGCTGCAATAGAACCTCTATGCCAAGAGTTTGACCAACAAGTTCAAAACGGAAAGTCAAAAGAAGAATTAAAAACCATGGCAGAAAATATTTTGTTTGAAATTAAAAATGGACCTCCGTTTGTATATAGTTAGACGTTAGGTTTGTTACAAAAGGGAATTAAGATGATAAAAATCACTTCTATAAATTTTAAAGGTGCTTCTACACAAAAGAAGGCAGAAAAAAAATCCGAAGTAATAACAAATCCGGAGATTAAAATGTCGGATACAAAGATATTACCAATTACAAGCGACTTGCTTTCCCAATATGCGAATGTACAGCTTCCGAGAAAAGGTAGAAATCATTGTGTTTTTGACGAAGAAAAAGTTAATTCTTATGTAAAACGAGGCGAAGAAGCACTACCAGAGATAAGAAATAATTTGCAAACAGCAAAAGATGAAAAGCAAATTGTTGAATCTCTCTATATATTAGATAGAATGATTGACAGTGGGGTTAAAAATATTGATAAAATGTATCCTGTTTTATCAAATTTTAACGATACAGATTCTCCAAATATTCAAGTTTTTTTGGCAGGTATATATAGGAAAACGCAAGTTCCAGATGCGTTTGGACCATTGATAAAAATGCTTATAAAAGATTCAAAAATGTCAAATGTAGAAAAAGAAAAACATAGAGTTGATTGTCCAAATTGTGAATTATTTGATCCGACAGAAGAAGTTGGAGGGGCAATTCTTGAATATATAAGGAATTATTCAAATATGCCAAATAAACCTGTTCAAAAATAATGTTCTTAAAAATTTTGAAGAAATTTTTAAAAAAGTATTTCAATTTAAAATTTAGCATGTATAATAGAAATACAAAAGATAAGGTGTGGGTTTGTGGCGCAGTTGGTAGCGCAGGAGACTCTTAATCTTTTGGTCGGGGGTTCAAGTCCCCCCAAACCCACCATTTTAAAAAAACAAGGTGTTTAGCCTTGTTTTTTTTTATGCTTATTTTTAGAAACCTTTTGTGAATAAGTGTAGATTAAGTGCAGGTGTGACATGGCAGATTTATCGCTAACCTTTAAATACCGTGCCATTCTTGCCGATTAATGCATTGTGAGATGCACTTGCACTATTGGGATTTTTATCTGCACTATTTGGGGAATTTCCTGCACTAACAATTCAAAATATGAAATGTTTTAGCACTTTTCGGCTTTGTGCCTGCTTTTCAGGCGATGACAAGTAGTGCAAGTGATTTTTTATCTTTCGTGTTGAGATGTGTCTAATTATCTGTAAGATTGGGATTTGACACTTGACTTCTGTTGAGACAAGAGGGATGAATGTCAGTACGAAAGGCATTACTGATATGAAAAAAGATTACACATTATACGGAACAAAGGTTTTAAATTTAAAAACTCAAGAAATTGGTTTGCTAATTTGTATTTGGAAAAATAAATTAGCAGACAAAGAAATAGATTTTGCCACATGCGTAGATAAAAACGGAAAACGCTACAATATTGAATTAGATTTAATAACCCAGTTAGAGGATTTTGAATAATGGTTATTGAATTTACACCCGAACATTCAAAACAACTTGCACTCGCAAGATTGGATTTAATTCACCAATGGCAAGAGTTTAGAAGAAAATCTACAAATAAACTTTCTGCCGATTATGATTTTGTAAAATTGCATAACACAAGTAACAATCATCTTTTTGAGATTTTAGGAAAAATCAGTCGAGGAAGTTTGCACCGTTGGAAGAATTTATTAAACGGAAGTGAAGATTATACATTGCTTTTACCTCAATATAAATATTCAGATATTGATGAATACAGAACTGTTTTATCAGATGAAGAAATTAAAATTTTTATGGGATTACTTTTGCATCCGAACAGACTTTCAATCGGAAAAGCTACGGCATTAACCAAATATAAACTTCAACAGCAAAGACAAAGTTTTATTCCCGCTGATATAACTTTCAGAAGATATGCAAAATGGTATAAAGATAACAATTACGAC
>JAGOIO010000061.1 GCA_017995595.1 bacterium
GATATAGAGCTGATTATATCGGTGTAAATTCAAATGGTGAACTTGATTTGGAAGAGTTGGAAGAAAAAATGGACGAAGATACTGCTCTTGTTGCTTGTATGTGGGCAAATAATGAGACCGGTGTAATCTTCCCGATTGATAAAGTTTCTCATATCGTAAAATCTATTAATCCTGATACAAAACTTTTTGTTGATGCCGTTCAAGCTGCAGGTAAAATTCCTATTGATGTTCAAAAGTACGGTATTGATATGTTAAGTATTGCAGGACATAAAATTCATGCTCCAAAAGGTATCGGAGCTTTGTATATAAAAGCCGGTACTCTATTTTCACCATTGATAATAGGTGGTCATCAGGAGCGTGGAAAACGTGCAGGTACAGAAAATGTTCCATATATAGTCGGGATTGCAAAAGCTGCAGAGCTTGCTGATGAAAATATGGAATACGAATCTACTGAAGTTAAAAGACTTCGTGATAAGTTGGAGTCTAATATTATAAAAAACGTATTTAATGCAAAACTAAATTCAGGAATTGCTAACAGAGTTCCTAACACTTGTAATATTGGTTTTGAATATGTTGAAGGTGAATTGATTTTACTTCACATGGGTGATAAAGGAATTTGTGCAAGTTCAGGAAGTGCTTGTACTTCAGGTTCTCTTGAGCCGAGCCATGTTCTTAAAGCCATGGGTGTTCCATTTACGGCTCTTCATGGCAGTATAAGATTCTCTCTTAGCCGATTTACGACAGAAGAAGAAATTGATTATACGATAAAAGTTATGCCTGAAATTATCGAAAAATTGACAAAAATTTCACCTTATCAAGATGAATTGGCAAAATTGAGAACTCATAAGGCTTAGTTTTAACCTATCAAGTCTCAATAAAAATAAATATGCTATTCACATTTTTTTTTGTTTTTGCTAAGATTAACAAGTACGTTTTATACGTAAAACTTGTAAAAAGTAGGTTGGGCTATGCCTGACACATATTAAGATAGTAAGGACAAAATAAACAATGTTAAAAACAAAATTTAAAACAAATAACTGTGGAGAGTTGAATTTAGACAACTTAAACCAAGAAGTTACGCTTTCAGGCTGGGTTTCAACAGTTAGAGACCTTGGCGGTATTATTTTTATTGAATTAAGAGACCGTTCAGGCTTCTTTCAATTAGTAGCTGACCCTAAAGTTAATCCTGAAACACATAAAGTTTTTGAAGGTTTAAAAGATGAATATGTTATTACGATAAAAGGTAAGGTTACAAAAAGACCGCCTGAAACTTACAATGAAAAATATGCAACAGGACAAGTTGAAAGCTATCCTGATTCTGTTGAAGTTCTTTCAACATCAAAAACATTACCTTTCGTTTTAGGTGATGAAAATGTTTCAGAAGATATAAGATTGAAATACAGATACTTAGATTTGAGAAATGAAAAAATGCTTCACAATATGACAGTTCGTCATAACATTGTTCAAGCTGCTAGAAATTACTTAAATACTCAAGACTTTTTGGAAGTTGAAACTCCTATTTTGAACAAAACAACTCCCGAAGGTGCAAGAGATTACCTTGTACCGTCTCGTGTTCAAGAAGGTAAATTCTTTGCTCTTCCTCAATCACCACAAATTTTCAAACAATTATTGATGGTTGGTGGATTTGAAAAGTATTATCAAGTTGCAAGATGTTTCAGAGATGAAGATTTGAGAGCTGACAGACAACCTGAGTTTACTCAAATCGATATAGAAATGTCATTTGTAGAACAACAAGATGTTATAAAAACTGTTGAAGGCTTAATTGTTGATACGTTTAAGGCTGCAGGCGTTGAGGTTAAACCTCCGTTTCTTCAAATGCCTTGGCAAGAAGCTATGGACAGATTCGGTTCTGATAAGCCTGATACACGTTTTGGCTTAGAATTGTTTAATGTTACTGATATTATGGAAGCTTCAACATTCCAAGCATTTAAAGATGTTATTTCAAACGGCGGAACTGTTAGAGCTATCAAAATCCCTGGTATTGCCGGATATTCAAGAAAAGATATGGACGAAGTCAGAAATCTTGCTATTTCATTTGGTGCAAAAGGTCTTGCTTGGGTTACATATATGGAATCAGGCGAAGTTAAATCTCCTGTATTTAAGTTCTTAACAGAAGACCAAATCGCAGAAATTCAAAACCGTGCAGGTGCTGAAAAGGGAGATATCGTATTCTTCGTAGCTGATAAGCCAAAAGTTGTTTACGATGTTCTTGGAAGATTCAGACTTCACTTTGGTAAAAAGTTAGGACTAATTGATGAAAACAAACATAATTTGTTATGGATTGTTGATTTCCCTATGTTTGAATGGAGCGACGAAGAACAAAGATTTATGGCGATGCACCACCCATTCACATCACCTTGTATCGAAGATTTAGATAAACTTAAATCAGGTGATTTGGGTAATGTTAAGTCAATAGCTTATGATATAGTTTATAACGGTACTGAACTTGGCGGTGGTAGTGTAAGAATCCACTCTTCAGAAGTTCAAAAAGAAATATTCAAGGCTTTGAAATTGACAGAGGAAGAAGCTAATCAAAAATTCGGATTTATGATTAACGCTCTTCAATACGGAACTCCACCTCATGCAGGTCTTGCAATTGGATTGGATAGATTGGTTGCTCTTCTTTGCAGAACAGAATCTATCAGAGATGTAATCGCATTTCCTAAAAATTCAGGTGCTAAGTGCTTGATGAGTGATGCTCCTAGTGAAGCTTCTTTGAAGCAATTAAGAGAATTACATTTGAAAAGTACGGTTGTAAAACATTAGAAAATGCAAACTTTTTATGACTTAAATTTTAATACAAAATCAGAGGGCGAAGTTTCTACTTGCCCTCTTTTTGCCGATTTATCGCTCGCTTTTGGCTTTTTTGACGGAGTACACCTCGGACATCAAGCTGTGGTTAATTCGGCGGTTGATTTTGCTCGTAAGTTGAATACTAAATCTGCAGTGGTTACTTTTCAAGACCACCCTTGTTGTTTTTTTTATGATTTGAAACCAAAATATATAATTAAGCGTTCTGATAAGATAAAAATGTTTGAAAAACTTGGTGTCGATTACCTTTTTATGCTTAATTTTGACAAAAACCTTGCACAAATGAGTGCCGAAGATTATTTGCAAAACATTATTGTTAAAAATTTTAAGCCAAAAGCAATTTCTACAGGATTTAATCACTTTTTCGGAGCAAAAAAAATGGGAAATGTAGATTATTTACGAGAAATGCAAAAGACTTACGGGTATAAATTTTTTGAAGTTCAACCGTTGAGTGTTAATGGTGAAATAGTAAGTAGTACAACAATTCGCAATAATATTTCCGAAGGAAACATTCAAGCGGTCAGTTCAATGCTTGGATATGAATATTTTTTAGAAGACAAGGTTTTACATGGAAAAGAAATAGGTAGAACTATCGGCTTTAGAACTGCAAATCTTGTTTATCCTGAGAATTTGGTTGATGTTGCAAATGGAGTTTACAAGGTTGAGGTCATATATGACGGCAAAAAATATGCAGGCATGGCAAATTATGGTGTAAAACCAACTGTTACAGATGAGAATAAAAAGATTTTAGAAGTACATATCTTAGATTTTGACGAAGATATTTATGGTAAAAAAATAAAAGTAATTTTTAAGCAAAAAATTAGGGAAGAGCGGAAATTTGGTTCTCTTGATGAGTTGAAGGCTCAAATAAAATCAGATATTGCAAATTGCAAATAAATATTATAAACATTTAAGAATTTTAACTGGCAAAATGAATAGAGTTTTGCTAGAATAAAATCGTTAAAGAAAAAGAGGATTTTATGGCAGACAAAATTATAATTTTTTCAGGAAAGCAATATTCGGGAAAAGACACAGTTGCAAAAATTTTGCTTGAGGAAATGCCTGAATTTAAAAGATGTGCTATGGGCGATATTATAAAGCTTGAATATGGAAAGCAACATAACCTTACTTATGAGGAAATCGAGAAAAATAAGTCTCAATATCGTGCAGGATTAATTGAATTGGGAAATTGGGGTAGAAGCCAAGATGCTGATTATTGGTTAAAAAAGATTATTTCACAAGAAGGAAATATAATTGTAACTGATGTTAGAGTTCAACATGAATATGATACTTTTAAGGACGCAGGAGCGACCACAATAAGAGTTGAAGCCAGTCGAGAGACAAGAAGCAGGCGTGGAACTTTAGTCGGCGAAAATGACGTTACAGAGGTCGGATTAGACAATATTAAGGACTGGGATTTTGTCATAGAAAATGATTCTGACTATGAAACGCTCAAAGTTAAGGCTTTGGACTTAATTAAAAAGTTAAAATAATTATTTTTTTAAAGCTTCAATATCTGCAACATCTTTAGGTGTAAGTGGAACTGCACCTCCTAAAACTTTTGCGTTTAGGACTACTTGTGCATAAGATTCTGCAAGTTCTACTTTTAGATAAGCATCTTTTATATCGTAACTTCCTGCTATAAATCCGTGATTTGCCATTAAGACTGCTTCATATTTATCAAAATATTTTGCAGTATTATCAACTAAAGTTTTAGAAGAAGGCATTCCGTATTCAGCAAGCGGAATTTTACCGAAATAGAAAACATTTTCAGCCATAATCGGTTCGTCAAGTGCCTGTCTTGCTGCTGCAAATCCGCTTAAAAATGGCGGGTGAACGTGAATAATCGCTTTTATGTCAGGTCTTTTTTTGTAAAATTCTATGTGTAAAAGTTTTTCGCTTGAAGCTTTTTTACCATTTTCCAAGCTGTTTCCGTTAAAATCTATCAAAACCAAGTCATCATAAGTCAACGCTCCGTTTGATGAGCCTGATGCTGTTATAAGAATTTTATCTTCTAACCTTACAGATATATTTCCTGAAGTTCCGGGAGAAAATGATTTTGAGTCCAAAATATTTCCGTATTTTATAATTTCATCTTTGATAGAATTTTTCATATAAGCCTTTCTGCTATTTTATTGTTCAAAACTTAACAAAAGATTAAAGCTCTTCTTTAGCATGAGGATTTATATCAATAACTTCTGCTTTTTCTAATACAGGAGTGTCGTCTTGAACGAAAAATCCGCCATCATTTCTTTTTGATTGAGAATTGTCAAGGTCTTTATCTTTATCACCTTTTTTGCCAAGTGTATCAGGATTAATTACGGTCATCTTTTTGTAATTAATTTGTGAACCTTTAGCATCAAGAGCTACTGCAAGAGTTAGGAACGTCTGTTGTCTTATAGTATCATAGCCAAAATTCAATTTGATATCATCAGGTCCTAAAGATATGAAGAAAGAATCTTCTTGAAAAGTTTTTCCGTCCCAAGAGTCATTACTCAAGTTCAAAGAAACAAACCATGAAGCAGTTAAATATTTGCAAAGTCTTAAAGTTTCACGAGCATATACGTTAGAACGTCCATAAACGTATTTATCAAAAACAAACGGAGATTCATCGCTAAATCCTGAAAGGAAGTATCCGACATCTTGCATCCAATATTTATATTGAGTATGCAAAGCAGGTCCGATTCTAACAATATTTTGAGTAGCACCTGTTCCGTAAACTGTAGATGCACCAAATCCTACCAAGCTAAGAGTAGCACTGAAAAGTTTATCTTCATTTTTGTAATTGTATAAAGTTTGAGCGGCAGTTCCTGCATATCTAAATCTTGTAGTACCGATTCCTGCACCGTCAGCCCAAAAGCTTTTAGGATTACCCAGATAGTCTTGAAAATAACCGGCTGTTATTCTTTGGTCATAAGTAAAATCTCTGTTTGCACCAAGAGTTTTTGGAATACTGTAGCTATCTTTATAAACTAAATCAACACCGACTTTTGGCATTCTAAATCCTAAAGGACCTTCATCTAAGTATGAATTTGTACCATATTGCAAGTATAAGTGGTCATCTAAGCGTTGTTTACCACGTATAACCCAAATTTTATCAGCAGTACCAAAAGCTGCTTGTGTTATGTTTGTTGCACTTTTATATTTTACTAAACCACCCCAGCCCCATTGTTTATCATCAGATAAAGAGCCGTTGCTGTGTCCGTGATAATTCAAGAATGGTACTAATTTTAAATTTGTTCCTCTAGGTGTATCAAAATCGAATCCGGGACCTATATATGAACCCAAGTTCGTCATTGAACCTAATTCCGGATAATCGGCTTCCACGTAATCATGAGCTTTATTTGAGTGGATTGTTATTGATGGAATTGTAAATAATTTCTTTTCGTGGAAATATACGGTTGCATGTTTTAAAGATACAGTATCATGGCTTGCTTTTGAATTAATAATCAAATCTTTTGTATCAATTCTGAAAGTTTCAGTGTCTTTTGAAAAGAAAGATTTATCTTTTTCGCCAATCATCATTTGGAATAAATCAGGGCCGAAAGTATCTGTACGGAATTTTATGTCAGTATGCCTATTTACAAATAATTGTCCGTTTTCTTGAATAATTTTATCTCCGTACATATATCCTTTTTTGGCATGAGAAACTACTTGAAGCATTTGTGTTTCAGGATTGTCCATAAGTGCATTTTCTTCGTTCATATCGATATCGATTGAATCTCCGAAAAGGTCATGACCTTCTTTATTAATGACAACATGCCCGTTAGCTTTAATATGATTGGAATCTTGATTATAAATTATATGGTCAGCTTTTAGAGTTGACTTATTTTTTGGAAAATACAAACTTGCATTACCGTCAGCTAAAAGTTCAGACTTATCAGCATAATAATTCATTACATCACAATTCAAAATGGCTTGACTTGCTAAAGTTGCAGATGTAGTAGCAGTTGTATCTTGAGAGACTTGAGATTTAGAATTCTTTAAGTCTTTGTTTTTAAGTTTTAATCTTAATCTTTTAACAGGTCCTGGAGTTTTTCCGTCAGAGTTATCAACTTCACCATCATTAGACATTTGATTTACAGTCATAGCTTCTGTTTTAATTCTTTTGTCAACTTTTTGCTTATGAACAGTAACAAAATAGCTGTCTGTATAAGAGTTTAAATTATCTAATTCTTCTTGTATTTTTTGCTTATCTTCTTTGCTGACAGCATTTTTCAAATCACGTTGCTTATCTTTTAATAGTTGAAGTTTTGCTTGTTCTTTCTTTTCTTTTGCGATATTTGTATCGGAAATGACTTTTTGACCGTACATATCACGTTCAACGGTATTTTTAACTTTAGGTTTTTTATCTTTATTCTTGCTAAATTTGCTAAAAATAGATGCTTGAGAAGAGCTAGTCGTAGCAACGAGTGCAACGATTAGCAAAATAACTTTTATATTCTTTTTTGAAAAATTTATGTTCATAAAATTTTTCCTTATTTTTCAGTAATAAATCTTTAGATATAACTTAGAGGGTTAGTTGGACGGCCGTTAACACGAACTTCAAAGTGAACGTGAGGACCGGTAGAATATCCTGTTGTACCCTCTCTACCAACGGTTTGACCTTTGCCAACCATTTGTCCCGGAGAAACTTTTGTAGAACACATGTGAGCATACAAAGTTGTAATCGGAACACCGTTAACAAGCCCGTGGTCAAGTATAACTACTTTTCCGTATCCACCGTACCAGCCTGCATATATTACACGACCGGAGTTTGCTGCATGAACGGAAGAACCGTAAGGGCCTGCAATATCGACTCCTGAGTGGAACGTTCTGCTGTGGAATATCGGGTGAACTCTCCAACCGAATGGAGAAGTAATCATACCACCGATTGGTCTGACAAAGCCTCCTGATACGCTTACATGAGAATCTCCGCCTGACATTGAGCCTCCGCCTCCGCTTGATGGTGCTGAATATCTTATACGACGGGTAATTA
>JAGOIO010000062.1 GCA_017995595.1 bacterium
GTATTTATTTCATTAACCAAAGCCTTACACACAGGGGTTTGGCATCTGTTATCAGGCTTTTTAACTTTCGTCATATCTGTTAAAAAGAATCTCATATCCGAAGTTTCTAACTGTTTCGGAGGTACTGCAACGTAAGGTATTTTGGTAAAATCCACAAACCCCTTTTCAGAATACTTTTCATATTTTTTATAATGCTTTTTATAAAAATGCTTATGGCGTTTATGATGTTTTAAGCACCACCCGCAAGGCTTTGCACCTTTGGGAATTTGACTTTGAGGCATTACAATTATATTATGAGCCAAAAGACCATATTTGCAGGTCAACTTATGATATTTATGGCTTTTATTATTAAATATACGTAAATTTAACTTTTCCGCCCGATAAATACTTTTCTTTAATTCTCGTGTTACCTTTAAATTATTTTTTACGGCAAGCCCGTTTTCTAACAGCAAATTCCCATAATTTTGTCTGTCAACATAAATGGTTGAAAAAACTTTATCAGATTTTTTTGAAACAGTCCTATCAAGTTTTACAGACTTATTTGTTAATTTATTTTTTGCAAAATTTGTAGCCAAATACCCCAGCCCTATTGATTGAGCTGTTGTAATATTTAACTTCTTATCAAGCATAAGTTGGTTTTCATCAGGTTTCACAACAAAACTTTTTATATTTTTAACAAAAACAGTCTTTTTTGAATGATTCGCATCAATAACTAAAATTTCTGTTGGAGAAATTATTTTCACAACAGAATAGCTTTCACCATGTCCGTTCAAAACAAGAAGAAACGCAATAAATGCAATTACTAAGACTAAAATAGAACATGCTTTTTGAAGATTAAAAGCTTTCATACCAAAGCCCTCTAATCATTTTTATAATTAGTTATCTCAAAACCTAAGCGTTGAATTTTATCTTTTAAATCTTGATTTTGAGTAATTCTAAATTCAACAGAATGTTGATTTTTCGCCATATTTTTATCACTAAATACGCAAGGGTGAATTAATGATTCCGCAACGCAATCATCGTTTATAGCATTTAGTCCGTAATACAACGTATCATCGTCCATCATGCCTGTATAGCCAACGCCGATTAAGTAATCGTTCGTTTTTAGTCCAAATTCCTTAACCACATTCATATTCCGTTTTGTAAAACTATTTAAAAGCATTATTTTTAATAGATTTGGCGGATATTTTAAACTCAAATGCTTTGAAAATTTAGGAACAGTATAAAATTTTTCATATTGAGTTCTTACTTGACCTATTCCATATTCTTTAGCCAGTTTACAAGTTAAGTCGAAAATAGACGGAATAGCATGCACGTGAACATGAGAATCAATATGATCAGGCACAACATATTGCATAACCATCTCAATTTGAGTTCTAAATTCTTTTTCAGCTTGTTCCAAAAAATTTTTATTTAAAGACAAAGCCATAAAATTAGAATAACCATTCTTAAATTTACCATCTTTATTTACAAGCAAAGGTATTTCTTCATTTCGCAAAAGTGAAGAACCCTCGATAATGTTCAAGTGAACACCTATTCCAAGGTTTGGACATTCCGGCAAAACCTCATTAACAGCAGGTCCAAAAGCCTCACCATTTGCACAAATACTTGCACTGGTTAAAAATCCGTTATTATATCCGTCTAAAACTGCTCTATTATAGGCATTAGACATTCCAAAGTCATCTGCGTTCAGTATAAATTTCTTATTACTCAATATCTTTTCTCTTTTTAAATCTACTTTCGTATTATAATATAAATAGTAAATATAGTAAATTGTAAATTAGGGGAAAAATGGAAAAACCGACTTTAGCAATTATAATTCCGTGTTTAAATGAGGAATTACTTATAGAAAGTACTGTAAAAAGTTTATTTGAAGTTTTAAATGACTTAATAAAAAAAGATAGAATTAAAGATAACAGTTATATTTATTTAATTGATGACGGCTCAACAGACAAAACATGGTCAATTATAGAAAAATTACATAACGAAAATAGTCTGGTAAAAGGACTAAAATTTATAAGAAATTACGGAAACCAAAAAGCACTTATGGCAGGACTTTTAGGCGTAAGAGAAATTGGTTGCGACTGTGTTGTATCTATTGATGCGGATTTGCAACAAGACCAGTGGGCTATAGAAAAATTTATTGATAAATTTATGAAAGGTTATGATATTGTATCAGGAATCAGAAACGGAAGAAATACTGATTCTTTCTTCAAAAAACACACTGCACTTATGTTCTACAAAACTATGAATTTGCTGGGTGCTAAAATTCCTGTCAATCACTCTGATTACAGACTTGTTAGCAAGCGAGCTTTAAACATTCTTGCGGAATACCCTGAAAAACAATTATTTTTAAGAGGATTCTTCCATGAAATAGGACTTAAAACAGCTTATGTGAAATTTGATGTAAAACCGAGATTAAAAGGTACATCAAAGTTTAATTTTATGAGCCTTTTAGGACTTGCACTTAACGGTATAACATCATTTAGCATTGTTCCATTAAGAATTATAGCCGTTTTGGGATTTTTCATGGCACTATTCAGCTTTGCTGTCGGAGTGGAAACAGTTTTTGAAAAAATATTCTTCAATTCTGCACCAAGAGGCTGGGCAACTGAAGTTGTTATGTTAGCCTTTTTCGGCGGATTACAGCTTTTCTGTTTGGGAATTATCGGAGAATATATCGGACAACTTTACAGAGAAGTTAAGGCTCGTCCAAGATATATCAAAGATGTTGAGCTTAAATAAATTTTCTTAAAATTTTTAAATTTCAACATTAACAATATTGAAGTCGTCGTCCCAATAGACAGCACCACTTAAATTTATATTATGATAAGCATAAAGATTATCGCTTGCACATTTAACGTACTTTTCAAAATTATCGGGATTAAGTTTTGACAGGCGTTTTACAATTTCGTTAATAACAGCCGTACTTCCTGCAAGAGTTCCCTCACTTGATGTCGCACGTTTGCCATCATAATACACTTTTTCCCCTGCAAACATCATTTCTTTTATATCACTCTTTGTCAACGGAAGTGAATCAGAAACCAAAATAACCTTATCCTCAGGCTTTGATTTAAAAACCAAATTAATTATATCGTCAGACAAATGAACACCGTCTGCAATAATTTCTGTATAAATGTCATCATTTACCAGTGCAGAAAGTGCTGTAGATTTGCCACGATGAGTAACTCCTGCCATAGCATTGAACAAATGTGTTGCACCTGTACAATATTCTAAGTCTCCACCAATACAATGACCGGCTTGAACTTTTACACCTTTACTTAAAAGATATTTACGAAGTTCACCGCCAGCATCAAGTTCAGGAGCAAGCGTAACTATTTTTATAAAATCATCTTCTATAAGCTTATAATTTTCAACAGTTGCAGGCAAAAACTTCTTTTCATCATGAATTCCTTTTTTTTGAGGATTTATAAAAATTCCCTCAACATGTATTCCCAAAATCTTTGCCATTTCAGGAGTTTGTTTTTCTGCAGCAAGTTTTATTCTTGCAACTTGTCGATTTATATTTTCAATACTGTCAGTTACAAGCGTTGGGAAAAATCCACCAATACCAACTTTTAAAATATCTTTTGAAAGTCGTAGAACTTCATCAGTAGTACAAAAACTGAAATCACAGCCAAAAAGTCCGTGAAAATGCTGTTCTACAAGTAAATTTGATTTATATTTATAATTAGCCGTCATTTTTAAAGTTTCCTTTTAAATCTATCCAAAAACTCTTTCGGCTTCTTCTCTATCGTCAAAATGAATTGTCTTTTCTTTTAAAATCTGATAATTTTCATGTCCTTTTCCTGCAATAACAATAACGTCTTCATTATTTGCAAGGGTTTTTAACATTTCAATACCTTTTCTTCTATCAGGTTCAACAAAAACTCGTTGTGTGTTTATTGATTTTAGCCCTGCAAGTATGTCGGTAATAATCTGTTGAGGCTCTTCACTTCTCGGATTATCAGAAGTAATAACAATTTTATCTGCAAGATTTTCAGCAATAGCACCCATTTTTGGACGTTTTGTCGCATCTCTGTCGCCACCACAGCCAAACAAACAGATTAATTGTGAAGTCTTTGGTGTAATTTCCCTTGCTGCTTTCAAAACATTCTCAAGCCCGTCTGGGGTATGTGCATAATCAACAATTACAAGAGGTTTTTTTACAACTATTTCAAATCTACCGGCAACTCCCTTTGTACTTTCTAGTGCCTTTATACTTAATTTTAAGTCAATTCCGCTTGCTACGGCAACTGTTAATGCAGCTAAAACATTATAAACACTAAACATTCCGTTCATGTGAAGCGTAACAGGATTTTCTGAATCCTTTGTTTTACAGGTAAAAGTTGCACCATCTAAAGAAAATTTAACATCTTTTGCTATAACATCTGCATTGTTTTTTACCCCATAGGTAAATATTTTTACCCCGTCAGGAATAACATCTATAAACCTTTGTGCATATTTATCATCAGCATTTATTACTGCGAAATCACCTTTTTTTAAGCCTTTAAACAAAATAGCTTTTGCATCAAAGTATTTATCCATTGTAATATGATAATCAAGGTGGTCTTGAGTAAGATTTGTCAATACTGCACCATTAAAAATACAACCGCCAACTCTGTTTTGTTCTAAAGCATGAGAACTTACTTCCATAGCAACATTTTTTATTTTTTCTTCACGAACTATTTTATTCAAAGTAGCTTGAAGTTCCGGAGCTTGTGGAGTCGTATGCTTTGCATCTTTGTACGTATCATCAGAAGATAGTTTATAACCTAATGTTCCTATTAACGCACATTTCTCGCCTTCAGCTTCCATAATTTTTTGCACTAAATGCGTAACTGTAGTTTTTCCATTAGTTCCTGTAACTCCAATTAAATTAATATCTTTTGATGGTGAATTATAAAAAGTATCAGCAACATCAGCAATTTGATGACGAGTTGACTTAACAACAATCTGTGGCATTGCACAAGGAAGCTCTCGCTCAACGACAAAAGCTCTTGCACCATTATCAATAGCACTTTCATAATAATTATGCCCGTCTGTATTTTCTCCAACTAAACACACAAAAATATCTCCAGCCTTTGTTGTCTTTGAATTATAAGAAATTCCCATAATCTCAGCATCTTCAAAATTTATCAATTTTTCATACTTCAAATTTTCAATAAGTTTTTTAAGTTTCATTTTTAATTTCTGTCCTTTTTATTTTTCATTTTATTTTTCTATCTAATGTTTAACTACGTGCTTATCAGGCTTCAAGTTCAAAATTCTGGCAACTTGACTTGAAACTTCTTTAAATACAGGAGCCGCAACAGTACTTCCCCAAACATCGCCACCTGAAGCTGAATCAACAAGTACATATATTTCAACTTGAGGATTAGATGCAGGCAAATAACCAACAATTGAAGTATATAATTTATTTGTATAACCTGCAGCATTTTCAATAGGTTTTCTTGATGTTCCTGTTTTAGCCGCAACATTGTAATTATCCATTTTTATTTTTGATTTTGGATTATCAACACTCGTAGCTAAAATTCTTGTCATATTTCTTGCTGTTTGAGGACTCATAACTCTTATATGATGAATTTTTTGAGTAGCTTCCGCACCTGTATATTTAACAACGTGAGGTGTAACTCGAACGCCATCGTTAGCAAGAGCTGAAACAGCCGAAACCATCTGAATTGGAGTAACAGAAGCACCATAGCCATACCCCATAGAAGCATGCATTGAGGAATCCCATTTTTTCCAATTGTATAAAAGTCCGACAGATTCACCGGGTAAATCAATTCCTGTTTTTGAACCTATACCGAATTTTCTCAACATAGTGTAGAACTCATAAGAGGTCATTGTTTGAGCTACTCTTACAGAGGCACAGTTGCTTGAGTGTTGGAACAAATATTCTAATGTAATCCACCCTGGGTGCGGATGAACAGCATAGTCGTAATTCTTAATATCCCACCAACCGACTTTTAATTTTCCGGGGTCTAATATTTTTGAATATGGATTAATTTTCCCTAATGCCATAGCTGATGAAACAGTTATGGTTTTAAAAGTTGAACCTGGAGGGAAAATATCGGTCAATGTCCAGTTCTTTATTTGCAAGAAAGTAGCATTTTTAAAATTATTCGGGTCATAATATGGATATACCGCATAAGCCAGTATTTCTCCATTTTTCGGATCCATAACAATTACAGTTCCACGAAGAGCGTGTCGTTTATAAATAGTTTTGTATAACTCTTGTTCGCAAATATGCTGAATAGCAGTATCTATAGTAAGAGTAACGCTATTTCCTTTTAACGGTTCTGAAGTTGCAACAGGGTCAGTTGAAAAACTGTAAATAATATTTCCGTCAGGAGTTCTCTCTGTCGGAACATTCTTTTCAACGTGTTCCAACTTAGCTTTTTCTGTTAATTCTACGCCTGAAGCGATATCTGCATCGAAGTTATAATACCCCAGAATGTGTGCCGCCAATGCTCCTTGGGGATATATCCTTGTGTTTTTTTTTCCAAGACTTATCTCTCTCAATTCCATTTTTTTTATGGCTTGAGCAGCTGACCTGTCAATATTATGCTTCAATGTTATTACTGAATCTTTTCTTGATAATTTTTGAACCAATGTTGCTGTAGAAATTTTCAAGTACGGAGCAAGCGATTTAGCCAATTCCTCGGGAGAATGGTCATAATCAGCAGGGTGAGCATAAACATCATAAGATATTTTATCTGAGGCAAGTTTTATACCATTTCTATCAAAAATATCCCCACGCATTACAAAGTTTCTGGAACTTCTTTGGCGTTTGGCTCTCAACCTGTAGCTTTTTATATCTAATACTTGAATACAAAAGAGATAAATCGTGAAAATTATTGCAAAACAGACAAAGCAGACTTGCCAACAGCCAAGTCTTTGATCAAATTTTCTAAATCTTTGTTGTTTACTATTCAAATCTTACTCCCTTTGATATATTAATATTTTATCACAATAAGGAAGTATATTTTATTTTATTACATAATTTTAACGGTTTAATTTTTTAACTGTTTAACAAGAGTTTCCACTTCTTTGAAACTTCGTCAAGTATAGATTTTGTCGTTTTTTGACCTATAAACACCTCTTGGACTGCGGTATTTATAAGTAAATTAATTTCTTTTTGTCCGTTTACTTGCTTTAATTCAGGTCTTATTTTGTTTAATTGTCTTGCACTTATCACTCTTGATTTTGCCATTAAATCATTTTTTTCATACTTTGTATAAAAAGAATCTTTCATCGCAGTTTTTTCTGTTACCAAAACATTCGTCAATTTACCCAATTCAAGCTGATTTTGAGCATTTGTCAAATATAGTGCAAATTTTAATGCTGAAGTTTTATGATTTGCTTTTAGCGGAATAACCAAATTCATTAAAGAAAAATCATTTTGTCCCAAATCACCTGTAATTTGAGGTGCAACATCTGTTGTTTTATATGTTGAAGGAGAGTTTTCTTTTATCATATTAAGAAAATTCGCACCTGCTTGAAAAAATACAATTTGACCTGACATATATTTTTCAAGAGCTTCACGTTGAGTTTGAGTAATAGATTCCTTTGGTATCATATTTTTAGAGTAAAGATTTTTATATGAATCAAAAATTCTTACACTCTTTTCACTATTAATCTTTTCAGGAGAATTTACTCCGTATTTATTTAAAATTTTTAGCATTGTGTCATTTTCCGTAATCGTAGGCATAAATGCAAACGCACCTGTTTTGGCTTTAATTTGAGGAGAAATATTTGCTAAGTCCTCATAAGTTTTTGGCAATACTGTTAAATTGGATTTATCA
>JAGOIO010000063.1 GCA_017995595.1 bacterium
CATTCATGAATGGCGGAAGCTCCGAATATTTTGATGCAGGTACAGGTGCTGAAACTCCTGCTGTAGATAAAACTACAGCTTCTTCTGCAGCTTCGGCTACTCAAAAAACTGTTTATATCAAAGATATTCAAATTGAGGGTGCGAATGTCGTAAAAAATGATTATATCTTAAATAAGCTAAATATAAAAAGAGGCGATAAATATGACAGAGATTTGATTCAAAAAGGTTTAAAGTCAGTTTATCAATCAGGCTTTTTTACCGATAAAATGAAAGCTATTCCTGTTCAAAATACTGATGGCTCTGTAAATTTAAAAATTATATTAGAAGAAAATACACCTGTAACGGATTTTACAGTTGATGGAAATTCTGCTGTTTCTACTGCAGAACTTTTGCCGTTTTTAACTCAGTTGAAAGGTGAACCTCAAAATATTACTGATATTAATGATTCTATTGCTAAAATTCAAGATTATTATTCTTCAAAAGGCTATATTTTAGCTCGTGTAGATTCATTAGAAGATGACCCTGACGGAACTTTAAATGTTCATATTAACGAGGGTGTTATTAATAAAATAATGATTTCAGGTAACGAAAAGACCAAGGACTTTATTATTGCAAGAAATGTCTTAACTCAAGCAGGTGATGTGTATAATGAAAATCAAATAAAAGAAGATTTGGTAAGATTATATGCAACGCAAGCTTTCAAAGACGTAAAACGAGATATTGAACCTTCTCCTGATGTGCCTGATAAATATGATGTAACTATTCAAGTAGAAGAACAACGTACAGCTTCAATTTCTGTAGGTGGTGGTTTGGATTCTGCAACAGGTATTTTTGGATCTGTCGGAATTTCTGATAACAACTTCAGAGGTTTAAATCAAAGAGTAGGTTTAAATGTTTTAGCAGGTTCAGGTGTTATTCTTAACGATTCATCTATTTTGGATAGAATGAATTTCCAAGCAGAATTAAGCTTCTTTGAACCATATTTCTTTTCAGCAGATAATTCTTTGATGTCTAAAGTATTCTTTAGAGACTTTGGTAGTTATCAGGTTCCGTTAGCTATTGAAAAAAGAATTGGTGCTGAAGCAACGATTGCTCACCGAGTAAAATCTAATAAACATTTATCTTCAACTTTCTCTTTAGGTTTAGAGCATGTTAGTGTTGATGAAGGTGATGCTTATGATATCGCTCAGCTATACAGCAAATACGGTATTCCTATTTCTGAACGTGCAAAACAGTTACAGGGTGGAACTTTCTTATCACTTAGTCCCGGTGTAACTTATGATACAAGAGATTCTGCATTGAATCCTCGCCATGGTATAATTGCAAATGCAAGATTTGATGAGGATATATCTTTAGGAAACTTTGATTATACTTATGGTAAATTAACAGGATCGATTAAAAAATATGTACCAATCGGAAAGAAATCATCTTTATCTTTCTTAGCAAGAGCCGGTGGAAAAATTCACGGCGATATGCCTGAAGTTATGGCTTATCACTTAGGTGGACCTTATTCTATAAGAGGTTTCAAGATGAGTGGTGTAGGTACAGGCGATTCTTTTGTGATGGGTTCTGTTGAGTTGGCAACTCCAATTCCATTTGTGGATAAGTTGAAAGCTCACTTCTTGGACAATGTTCGTGTAACGTTCTTTGTTGATGCGGGTAAGATGTTTGGACCTACCGTTACAGATACAATCTATGACCGACCAATGCAAGCTGTTACTGCCGGTGTTGGCTTGAAGGTATTTATTCCTGGAATGGGACCTTTGGCTATAGACTACGGTATTCCTGTTATAAACCCTGGTGCTGACGGTTCTAAGCATGGATACTTCACTTTTGGTGTCGGAGATATGATGTACTAATTTTATGTTAATAAGTAAATAAGTAAAAATATAAAACATTAAGGAGGTTTTATGAAAAATTTAAAAGTTATGTTCTTGGCGATTGCTATAATGATGTTCTCTTCAGCTTTTTCAGTCGCTAATGCACAAGGTATAGGTTTTATTAATTATAAGAAAGTTCAAGATAACTATAATTATGCAAAAGATGCTATGAAAGAGGTTGATGCAAAAGGTTTGGAATTGCAACAATACTTAGTTGATAAAGAAAAAGAATTCAAAACTATAGAAACACCTGTTCAAAAGAAAAATTTTGAAGAAAAAACTGCAAAAGAATTTAAAGCAAAACAAGATTCTTATTTAGATTACAAAACAAAAAAAGAATCTGATGTTTTTGACAAAATTCAATTAGCTGCAAAGCAAGTTATGATTGAACAAAAATTAGATACGATTATTGATTACAGAGTAATCTTTGTTGGCGGAATTGATGTTACAGATTTAGTTTTGCAAAAATTAAATAAATAGTTTTTTATAATGGTTTTTAAATAGGCGGATTTTACTTATGTAAATCCGCTTATTATGTTTAAAATAAGGAGTTTAAAGCATGCGAATAGTTGATTTAATTGATAAGAAGAAACGTAATGGGTGTCATAGTAAGGAAGAAATAAATTTTATAGTTGATTCCATGATGAATGGTTCTGCTCCTGATTATCAAATTTCAGCTTGGTTAATGGCAGTTTATTTTAATGGTATGACTGACAAGGAAACTTCTTATTTGACTGATGCAATTATAAATTCAGGTGAAACAGTAGATTTAAGCGAAATTTCAGGAAATGTTTTGGATAAACATTCAACAGGTGGAGTTGGAGATAAGGTTACATTGACATTAATTCCTTTACTTGCCTCTTGTGGCATTCCTATTGCAAAACTTTCAGGAAAAGGACTTGGTCATACCGGTGGAACAATTGACAAGTTGGAGGCTATTCCAGGATTAAGTACGCAGTTATCTATTGATGAATTAATAGAACAAGTAAAAAAAATAAATGTTGCGATAGGTTCTCAAACAAAAAATTTGACACCTGCAGATGGTAAAATGTATGCTTTAAGAGATGTTACTGCAACAGTTGATAGTATGCCTTTGATAGCTTCTTCTGTCGTATCAAAAAAAATAGCTTCAGGAGCTAAAAATATTCTACTAGATGTTAAATATGGTTCTGGAGCTTTTATGAAAACACCTCAAGAAGCAGTTGAACTTTCAAAATTAATGGTTAATATCGGAAAACATTTATCCAGGAATATTACAGCTGTCGTTACTTCAATGGAAGAGCCTTTAGGACGTGCTATTGGAAATTCAATAGAAGTTATTGAGGCCATTGAATTTTTGAAGGGCAAAACATCAGGTGATTTGACTGATTTGACGTTTGATTTTGGAAAGCTTGCTCTTTTGAATCTGGGAATTGCAAAAACAGATGATGAAGCTATAGAAATTCTTTCTGAAAAAATAAAAAATGGTGATGCTGTTGCAAAATTCAAGGAGTTAATTTCAGCTCAAGGTGGGAATCCAAATGTCGTTGATGATTACAAAATATTTGAACAACCAAAATTTAAAATTGAAGTAAAGGCTCAACAAGACGGATATGTATCAAAAATTGATGCATATAAAATTGCGTATGCTTGTAAACTCTTAGGTGCAGGTCGTGAGAAAAAGACTGATTCTATAGATTACAGCGTTGGAATATATCTAAACAAAAAGAGTTTAGAATACTGTAATGCAGATGACGTTATTTGCACAATCTATTCTAATGACGAGTCCAAAGCTGAACTTGCGAAAGCATACTGCAAAGAAGCCTTTGAATTTTCAAAACAAGAGCTTGCTGTTAAAAAGATGATATACGAAATAATAAAGTAATTTATCATTAAGCTGCACCCTTTGCGATTTTCTTTAGTCCCATTTTGTGGGAGTAAATATTTTTGCATGCGTAAATTTTATTAGAAAGGCAACTTAGTTCATAGTTTGTAGCAAAAACTGCGTACAAGTTATCGTAGGTACCTTTGTTTGCCTTTTCAGACAACATAAAATTGTTTGTCTCCATAAATATAGTAATCCTCAAACTCTATTACATATATATAAAGTTATTTTTTTGAGAAAAATTTACTATATTTTTTAAAAATATTAAATAATATTAAAATAAAACTTGAAATTTAAATAAAAATCGTTAAGAAAATCATGTAGAAGTACATCAAATAAATGATTAGTGATTAAAAAACTAATATAATCGGTGTATTTAGAGGTAAAAAATTAAAGTCCCCAAATTGAGAAACCGATACTGATATAGAGATATCAGAAAGGAAGCTTATTATGTCTATGTATAGTGATTTTTACCCGAGTACAGAGCATTTGATTGGTGGTATTCAACAAAACAAATTGGATACAAGATTAGATGATATGCCATCTGCAAGAATTGATAATATGAACCAGCCGGAAGGTCCAACCTTTAAGACACTTTTGTCTAATATGGCGGGTAACTTGAATGACCAGATGAATGCTCCGGATCAAATGTTGAAAGATGTTATGATGGGGAGTAATAAGGTTGATATCCATGATGTAATGACAGCCATGGCAAAAGCAGAGTTAAACGTGAATATTGCAACGCAAGTTAAAGGAAAAGTCATACAAGCGTATGACAAAATTATGCAAATTCAGTTGTAAACTTAACATGGTGGGTAGAAAGTAGTATAATATTTTTGGAGAGAAAACTTTTTGACCGTAGCCCTTATACACAAAAGTCGAATGTATAAGTATTTGTAAAAAAGTTAAGTCAGTGAGACGAAAATGGATTTTAAAAATTTACTTCAAAATAAAACGATGTTGTATGGTATTATTGGTGCGATTGTTGTTGTATTAGCTATCTGTATGGCTATAGGCATTGCAGCTTCTACTCATAGTACAAACGGAAAAGATACTGCAAACGAAAAAGTTATAAAAGAAGAGTTAGATTTGTTGACTACCGATAATCTTGGAAAGGCAATTGAAATTCAGGCTTTGTTAGCAAGAGAAGGTATTGATGCTGAGAGAAAATTAGATGGTACAAAATCAACTCTATATTTGAAAAACTATAAGCAGAGTGAAAGAGATAGAGCTTTACTTGCAATAGTAAAAAGTGGTTTAATGGACCAAAATGTTGGTTTGGAAATTTTTGATAAAGGCGATTTTACATCAACAAAAGAGGATAAAAGAATAAGACTTGCAAGAGCTATAAATGGTGAATTGTCAAGATTAATCAGAAAGATTCCTCCAATAGATGATGCTTCTGTATTTATTTCAATTCCTGAACAAACTATGTTTACTTCAATGCAAAAACCTGTTACCGCAACAGTTCAAATTACAATTCCAAGTGGTGATAAGTTAGATCAAATTAAAGTAAAAGCAATTACAAATTTGTTGTTAGGTAGTGTTACAGGTTTGACTCCTGATAATATCTCAATTACGGATACTAACGGTAATGTTTATTCAAGCATAATGGACGATGCTGATGAAATGCTGACAAAAGCTCAAGAAAATGATAAGTACATGCAACGTAAGGTTAATGAACAATTAAGTCATTTAATCGGTAAAGGAAATTTCGTTGCAACAGTTTCTACGTTCTTAAGACAAGCTCCTGTTGAAAAATCAAGTATATTATATGATCCAAAGAGAAAAACTTCTGTAAATGAACAAACTTTCCATGAAGGTTTAGGCGATAGAAGCAATGATAGCAATTCCGGAACAAATGCTGTCAGTGTATATGTACCGAACGGATTAAGGACAGGTTCTGATTCAGCACAAAACAGAAGTTATTCAAGAAATGCACGAGAAACTCAATATGGCGTTTCAAAAACTCAAATAAATGAATATGATAAAGCCGGAATGGTTCAAGATATTTCAATTGCTGTAACTATTGAGAAAAATTCTTTGCCACCTGACTTGGATATGGATCAATTAAAAGAACTTGTAGCCAGAGCTGCAAGTCCAAAAGTTAATCCTGATAATGTAACTATTGTTTTTGCCGATTCAATAGATCCTGCACTTGCTGGAGATAAAGGCGAAAACTTACCAAAACCAGATGAATCAGGAAATCCGTGGTGGCTTGCGGCAGTTCTTATTGCAGTAGGTCTTGGCGGAGGCTTAAAATATTTATCATCAAAAGTAAAAGCATACCAAGAACGTCAGGCTGAAGAATTGGAATTGTTACGTGAAAAATCTTATGAACAAGAACAACAGTTGCGTGATGTGAATTTAAGAGCCGCAGAATTGACTGAAAAACAATCACAAATGGCTCAAGGTTTCATTGAACAACAACAGCAGACTCAGCAACAACAACTCCAACAAACTTTACCATCTGCAGAATTTGATAATGCAATTATGGAATTGAAGTCTGATATTGAAGGTTTAGATGACGATGAAGCCGGTGAAAAAATAAAAAGTTGGATAGAACGCAGTTAATACCGTTTAGTCGATATTAGCTTAAAAAAACAGGGTAAGTAGGGGAAATAAAACATGGCAATAGAGGGTTTCGAATATCAGGCATTTTCTGAAAATTTGGCATCTCAAGTTGGCGAATTATTGCCAAAAGAATTTAGTGAATTTGAACAAAATTATGTAAAGAATACAGTAAAGAACTTTGCAGCTTTGTCTGGAGAAGCTTTATATAATGATGCAGAAGGTGAATTTACCGCAGAACAGGCGATGTTGATTACTCAAATTATTGCCGAGTGGTCGTTTCACAAGTCTATTGATTTGATTCGTTCAGGTATATTGCCTGATTATTGGGATACTATTATGCAAAAAATTGCATTTACAATTTTTGAAGTATCCAAGACCGCAATAAAACAAAATCTTCCTCAAGATGATATTTTACAGGTTGTAGAACATCAGGTTATTAAAACTTATAATGAAGCTATAGAGGAATTAAAAGCTCACGGCATTTTGAATGAAGAGCAAGTAGAAAATGCAGAAAAACAATCAAATATAAATGCCATGATGGATCAAATTCAAGAAGAAAAAGATAAGGTTGAGCAAGAACAACAAGCTCAAGCTCAGGCTATGGCAGAACAAAATCAAGGGGCTAATGTTTCAGTTCCGCAGCCGTCTGAAAGTGGTTCTAAACTTTTAAAATTGGCTTCTGTCGCTCTTCTTTTACAATGTATTTCAAAAGACAAAGTTACTACAATTTTGAATAAATTTAATCCTGATGATGCAAAAACGGTTATTCAATATATGCAAATGCCTGATTTGAATCAAAAAGTTGATAAGAGTATTGCGATGAAGTGCTTGAATGAGATGAAAACAACACTTCCTGAATCAAGACTTACTACTCCTACCAAAATATTGCAACGTTTGAGAAAGCTTTTTGCAACAACAGAAAGAACAAAAATTGAATTATTGATAAAATCCGAAAGGGCAAATGTTAAGCAATTTATAAGTTCCGCTTATTCAGGTGATTTTGATGGAGTTCCTGTAAAAGTAGGAAATGTGATAACTCAGTATTTGGAAGAAGCTGTATGATAATCAAAAAATTTACCAAAAGTTTAAAACCAAAGAATATATCTCAAGATGCAGTTCAACAAGTAAAAATTCAGGAACCGGTAAAAAAAGAAGAGGTAGTTGAGCAAGCTCCAAAAGTTGATTTGACTGAAATTGATAACATTGATTTTGCTCAAAGAATGGAACGTCGTCGTGGAGACAGAAGACGAGGTTTTCGAAGAATTGATGATAGGAATTTAGTTTCAAGAGCACAAGAAGAAGCAGGTGCAATAAAAGATGCATCAGCACAAGAAGGTTATAAAGAGGGAATTGCAAAGGCTCAGGC
>JAGOIO010000064.1 GCA_017995595.1 bacterium
AACGCTCTTGATATTATCAAGATCGTTTTTTTTAAGTTTGATTTTAATTTCTTAGATTTTATTTACCGGAGTTTTTGCTTTTCCGCCTGTTAATACATCTTTAATTTGGTTTGCAACATCAACTGCAACCTTTATTTGTGCTTCCTTTGTGCTTGCTCCTAAGTGCGGTGTTAAAACAATATTACCATTAACTGTCAATAGTGGTGAACTTGCGATGTCAGGTTCGTTTTCGTAAACATCTATTGCTGCTCCGCTTATTTGACCTGATTCGATACCTGCTTTTAAGGCTTCTTCATCTATAATTCCACCTCTTGCACAGTTGATTATTTTTATTCCTTTTTTCATTTTTGAAATAGTATCTTTGTTTATCATGTGTATTGTTTCTTTGTTCTTTGGTGTGTGGATTGTTATATAATCACATTTGTCCCATAGTTCATCTCTGTTTTCAACGTATTCAAACCCCAAAGCCTTTACGTCTTCGGCTTTTGCATAAGGGTCTGAAACTATAATTTTCATTCCTAATGCGTTTGCGACATGAGCCACGTGGCGACCAATTTTGCCAAAACCGATTACTCCTAGCGTTTTACCAAAAACTTCGTTTCCTGTGAATTTTGATTTTTCCCATTTTCCTGCTTTTGCTGAAGCACAAGCTTGAGGGATATTCCTTGAAACAGCCATCATCATTGCAATAGTATGTTCTGCGGCTGCATAAGTGTTTCCGTCAGGGGAATTTACTACGATAATTCCTTTTTCTGTTGCACTTGCAACATCAATATTGTCAACTCCAACTCCTGCTCTACCTATAATTTTTAGATTTGAGTTTTCAATGATTTTCTTGGTAACTTTTGTTTGGCTTCTTACCATAAGTGCATCATATTCTTTAATCTTTTCTGAAAGTTCATCTTCTCCCATTGTTGGTAGAATATCAACTTCAACTCCATTTGCCTTTTCAATAATTTCTTTTGCTACTGCATTAATTTTGTCTGTTACTAAAACTTTCATAAAATTCCCCTTATAAACGTAATAAAATTTTGTACAACAATAAAATTGATTTTTGCAATCAATTTAGAAACTTCAAATATACCCGTAAAAATATTCTAAACAGTCTAGAATGGTCTTGTTTGGTTCAGTTTTTGTCTTAAATCTCTAAATCTTGCAATATCTTCTTGAGCCTTGCTCGATTCTTTGAATACGGCTTGTGCCGAAGGGTGAACCATCAAGATATAATCCATGTGTATTTCTAGAAAACTGTATCTGCGTGGTGTTTGATTTGAATTCTTAGGATAAATTTCAGCATTTGTAACGGCAAGAAATCTTCTTTCCTTATCGTTCAACAAGTCTGTTAATTCACGATTTGTGCTTGTGTATTTTGAAACGTGAACTGTTCCTTTTATGTCGTGATCAACTGTTAAAATACTTACTTCAATAGGAATTGTATCGTTATGTTGTTGTTTTGCCATTTTTTATCCTTAATTTTTTCTTACCTAACTAATATAATACAATTTGAAAAAATTGTCCATAGCTTAAAATTAATTTACGATTTTATTTTTGAGGTTTGACAGAAACTTCGTTAATAGTTTCTGTTTCAATATCTTTTGCTATTGGTTCAAGATTTTCAATTTTTTCTTTAGTTTCTTTTAAAAGCTTTTTGCTTTCTCTGATTTTCTTCCTTAGTTTTTTCTTTTTTATTCTAATTTGTTTTGTTTTTAGCTTAACGCCTTCAACTTCGTGAACGGTTTCTACCGCAAGAAAAGCAGAGGTGTCTATTGCTTTAACGAGTTCTTTCATTTTTGCGATTTCAAGTCTTGAAATTACGCAATAAATAAGGGTTTTGTCTTTTCCTGTAAAACCACCTTTACCGTGAATATATGTTATTCCGACATCAAGGTTTTTCATAATACTTTCACCGATAAGTTTTGACTTATCAGAGATTATTGTAACGGCTTTTGATTCGTTGATACCTTCAAGGATAACGTCGATTACCTTAAATGTTATAAAGTAAACAAGAACGGAATACATTCCTCTGTTTATACCGAATAAAAATCCTGAAGCAATATAGATAAAGACATTGAAGAACATTATAATTTCACCGACAGAAAAGCCTAATTTTTTTGCTAATCTGAGAGATAATATTTCAGTTCCGTCTAACGCTGCATTATTCTTTAGAATGAGTCCTACACCCACGCCGAGAACAAGACCTCCAAATACTGTTGCAAGTAAAAGGTCATGAGTTGCCTGATACGTTTTAAAAATATTGACACTAAGTGAAAGAATTATAATTCCGTAAATTGTTTTAGCTACAAAAAGTTTTCCCATTTTTTGTAGAGCAAGAAAGATAAACGGGATATTTATGCAAACTAAGAACAAACCTAAATTCAGGTGAGTTATATAGCTCAACATAATTGAAATACCTGTAATTCCACCGTCAATCATGTGGTTAGGAACTAAAAAGCAATTAATGCTAAAACCTGCAATTAAAGCACCAAGTGTTATAAAAAATATTCTATATATTTCTCTTTTTATAATTTGTCTTTTTATATTTTGATTTGTTTTTGTTACTTTTTTCATGATGTTCCGACTTTATCTTAAATTTTTAATTAATCGTCAATAAGACTTGTCTTTTTTTTCTTTTCATCGTCTTCTTTAACGACTTCCAAAATCTTTTCCAAATCTTCTTTTAAGCTTGTGATATCTTCATATTTTTTCAAACTACCGTCAAGAGTAATTGAGATATCGCCGGTTTCTTCTGACACAACAAGGCAAGCAGAATCGCTGACTTCTGTCATACCGATAGCAGCTCTGTGTCGAGTTCCGTACTTCCAGCTAAGTTTAGGGTCTTCAGTTAGCGGTAGTAAAACTCCGGCTGATAATATTTTACTGTCTTTAATAACCATTGCTCCGTCATGAAGCGGAGTATTCGGGTGAAAAATTGTTAAAATTAATTCGGCGGAAACTTCCGCATTAAGTCTGGTTCCAACGTCAGAATAAGTTGACGGGCTTATTTCTTTTTGAAAAACTATTAAAGCACCGGTTCTGGTTTTAGAAAGGTATTTAGCGGCTTCAACTACTTCTTTAACTACGTCTGTTTTTTCTTTGTAATTATGAGTAGATTGATTCCAAAACGCTTTACTAATAAATCCGGGTTGTCCTAAATATCCCAAAAATCTTCTAAGTTCAGGTTGAAAAATAACGACTAAACTTACGGAGATTATCATAACCAAGGCTTTTAAGAACATTCCTAATATTGATAAATTTATTGAAATAAGGATTTCGCTCAAAATCCAACCGAAGATAAGGAATATAATGCCTCTAACGAGTTTTTCAGCTTGCGTATTTTTAATAAATCTTCTGTAGAATGCAAGAACGACAAGAACAATTACAAGCACTTCAGAAATATTGAGCCAGTTAAAAGACCAGTTCAAAGATAATAGTTGACTATGTACAAATGTCATTAAATCGTGTAGCATTTTACTTATCCAATCGAGTCGGTATAGTGTCGTGGGAAATCAAGTCATCAAGAGTTTCCCTATATATAATAATATCAGATTGAGAATTATTTACAAGTACTGTGGCAGGTTTTTTAAAGCGATTATAATTGCTAGCCATTGAGTAATTGTATGCACCTGTGTTGAAAACACAGATTATATCGCCTTCTTCAAGTTCAGGTAAATTTATACCTTTTATGAGAATGTCTCCTGATTCGCAAAATTTTCCTGCGATTGTTACTTTTTGTGAACATTCAAAGTCAGGCTTATTTGCTACTTGAGCGACGTATTCAGCTTGGTACATGCTAGGTCGTGGATTATCAGCCATTCCGCCGTCAACTGCAACGTATTTTGTGCCGTGAGGAACTTGTTTTGAACTTCCAACGGTATAAAGAGTTACTCCTGATGTTGAAATAATACTTCTTCCAGGTTCCATTATAAGTGTTGGAGCTTCGATTCCGTATTTTTCAATATTTTTATTTAAGGCATTGATAATAATTTCGCCCAAAGTGAATATTGACGGTGGTAAATCTGAATCGGTATATTTTACTCCCAAACCTCCGCCGATATTTATTTCAGAAAGTTCGATTCCGTATTTTTCTTTTATTATTGAAATTTCTTTTATTAAAATTTCGATTTCATCTTCATAGACTTTTGTTTCAAATATTTGAGAACCGATATGAGCATGAAACCCTTTTAGCGTAAGGTTCGTATATTGTTCTTGAAGTAGTTCTATGGCTTCATGGACTTGCGTTAAATCAAATCCGAATTTTGAATCCAGATGTCCGGTTTGAATATACTCGTGCGTATGGCATTCAATTCCCGGAGTAATTCTAAGCAAAATATTTACTTGCTTATTTTCTTCCTTTGCAATCTCGTTTAAAAGAGATAATTCAAAGAAGTTATCAACAGAGAAGCGTCCGACTCCGACTTCAAGAGCGAGCTTGAGTTCGTCGTAGCTTTTGTTATTTCCGTTGAAAAGTACAGTTGACATGTCAATTCCTGACTTGAAAACGGTATAGATTTCTCCTCCTGAAACTGTGTCAAAGCCAAAGCCTTCTGAGTGTATAATTTTTGCGATAGCTTTTGTCATAAAAGCTTTTGATGCATACATCATTTTAACTTTTTTATAAGAAGAAAAAGCTTGCTTATATTCTTTGCAAATTTGTCTTAAAGTTTTTTCATCAATGACATATAGAGGTGTTTCATATTTTTGAGCAAGCTCAATCAAATCGCACCCGCCGATTTGTAAATTTCCGTTGTCATTAATTGTAGTTGTAAGTGGCTTTATATTTTGATTGGTACTCGTGTTCATGGCATATCCATTCTTTCATTAACCCTGAGATAATTTTAGCATAAAAAAATTTTACAAGAAGATTTTTTAATAATAAAGTAACGTTAAAAAAGAGGTGCAAGCCATTGGCTTGCACCTCTTTTTTTTATGAATTTTGATATTTTAATTAACAGGAACGTCAATAGGGTAAGTTAATTGTACTTCAAGGATTGTACCCTTGTTTAAAAGAACATCTTTACCTTTTTTGAACAAGTCAGCAACGCTGTCTCCCATCATAAAAGCCCCGCCACCGAAAGCACCGCCTACGGCACAAACAGGGATTGTTACATATTTTGCACCTGTAAAAGCATTGTCTCCGATATCAGCACCGAAGTTTGTTGCTGTTTTGGTAATATTTACAGATTTTTTCCAAGAGTTTTGTAAAGCTTCTCCATAACCTTTAGAACCGTATATTCCGCCGTCAAGAGTAAGGTCTGTTCTGCCGTAAACTGATAGAGCAAGTGGAATTTGTCTGCCATTTGGGGTTACAACATGGTCAAATTCAAGGTAAACTATTGCACCTCTTGATAATCTTCTTGCTTTTACTACTTTTGAAAGGCTTCCACGAACTATTGAACCTGCCGGTAAAACTATATTTGTCTGTGCTTTTTGGTCATCTAAAAGCATGGCGTTAAAATAATCACCTGCACTTGAGCCAAAAGATGTTACAGGGTCGATTAATTCTAATCTTAATCTTGTACCTGCAGGGATTCTTCTTGTTCGTGCATCAGCTCTGAACGGTAATGCAGAAACTGCATTTGTAAATATAAACATTGATAATGCCATTATAATTAATTTTAATTTGAATTTCATAACTTCCTCCTCTGTGTTAAATTAAATAAAAGGGTATCTATAATTAATTTTAAATCCAATTAAAAAATTTGCAACCCGTTATATAAACTATTTGACAATTTACGATAAAGCGGTATAAAATAGACCTATGGCAATCGTTTATTTATGTTTAGGTTCAAATAAAGGCGACAGAGTCGGCTATGTGCAACAGGCGACGAGCCTTTTAGGTGCAGTTGATGGTATAAAAGTTATTCGTACGTCATCATTTTATGAGACGGAGCCGTGGCTGGAATTAAGTAAGAATTGGTTTGTTAATGCTGTTTTAGAGATAAAAACGAGCATGCTTCCAGATGAACTTTTGATTACGTGTCAAAGGATAGAAACTCAACTTGGCAGAAATAGAGAGGTTGAGGGAAGGTATGGCGACCGAAATATTGATATTGATATTTTATTTTACGGCGGAGAAATAATAAGTGAGGAAAATTTGATTGTTCCGCACCCGAGAGTACATGAAAGAGCGTTTACGCTTGTTCCTATGCTTGAGATAAATCCTGAATTTGTTCACCCTGTAATGAAAAAGACCTTGGCAGAATTGCATGAAGAACTTGAAAATCCCGAAATGGTTTATTTGTATGGAACACGATTAGAGCCTGAGAAAGAAGAAAATTAGCTTATGGCGAGAATTGCTGTTGTTGGAGCAGGACCTGCAGGTGTTATTGCATCTTATTTTGCTTCTCAAAATGAGATGAATGAAGTGGTTATTTTTGAAGCTGTTTCACCTTTAAAAACAATTCTTCCTACTGGTGGCGGAAGATGTAATCTTGCGTTTGGAGAATTCGATTTTAGAGAACTTGCAAAGTTTTATCCAAGAGGCGAGAAATTTCTGTTTTCAGTTTTTTCAAAATTTTCAACTGCTGAGACATTAGAGTTTTTTGAAAAAATAGGTGTTGAGACTTATATGCAAGAGGATATGAGAATATTTCCTGTTTCAAATAGTGCAAAAGAGGTAAGAGAGAAATTACTTAATTCGTTAAAGGGTTGCAAAATCCAAAAAGAAAAAGTTACGCAAATTATAAAAAAAGAAAACGGGTTTGAAGTTCAAAGTGTAAAAAGTAAATATCTTTTTGACAGAGTTATTCTTGCATTGGGCGGGCATGCAGGATTTGAACTTGCAAGAAAGCTTGGACATAAAATAATTACGCCAAAACCGTCGCTTACAGGGTTTATTACAGAAAAAGATTATGCTGTTTTAAGCGGAGTAAGTGTTGAAGCTGATGTTATAGCATCTTTTGACGGGAAAACGGTGTTTGAAGAAAGAGGAAATGTTCTTTTTACTCATAAAGGGGTTTCAGGACCAATGGTTTATAAAATCTCATCAATTTGTGCCAGAGAAAATTTTTCAAAAGAAAACCCTATTTTTATAAAGCTTAAGTTTTTAAGTGATGATGTTGATTTTCAAAAGTTATTGGAAGAAAATGCGAAAAAAGACTTAAAAAATTTAATTTCTGAATTTATGCCAAAATCTTTTGCTGAATATGTTTTAAATCAGGCAAAAATAAAATTAGACAAAAAGTGTTTTGAAATAAATAAAGAGTTGAGAGAACGAGTTTTGACTCAATTAAAAGAGTTTGAGATAAAGGCAGTATCTCCGTTTAAGGACGGGGAAGTAGTAACCTCAGGCGGAGTTTGCTTAGATGAAATTAATTCAAAAAATATGCAGTCAAAACTTGTTGACGGAGTTTATTTTTGCGGTGAAGTTATAGACGTTGACGGTTTTTGTGGAGGGTTTAACTTGCAGAATTGTTGGTCAACAGGCTATATAGCAGGAATTGCAAATTCGTAAGAATTACTATTCAGCCAAATATTGATAAGAACAAGATGTTAGATTATCAGATACAGGAGTTTTTTGTGGACAAGATTTTGATTCCCCAAAGTCGTAGTCTTTTGCACCCTCTGCAACAATTTTGTCAGCAGT
>JAGOIO010000065.1 GCA_017995595.1 bacterium
AACGTAGTGATGCAATAAGTTCTTTTGCTCAAGATATTTTGGCAAAACAAACTTCGTTGGAAGATGAACAATTAAATCGTCAATACAAATATGCCGGCTTCTTAGACGGTATTCAAAACGAATACTATAATAATGCTTTAAGTGCTATTTCTACAGCGTTAAATGGAAGTTCAAGTGCAAACAGTTATAATTCAAACTTGTATAATAGTTTATACAAGCAATCTCTTGCAAATACTTCATCTTCAATAAGTGATGCGGCAACATTAGCAAATATTTTGGGGCTATTTTCAACGGCATCTTTAGGAACGGTTGTTTAATTCTGTTGGAATAAGAAAATAAAAAGGCGAAAAGATTTTAATCTTTTCGCCTTTTTAAAAGTTATATTGTCTGTTTAAAAAATTAAACAGCAACTTTCATTGTTTTCATTGTGTTTGTAATAATTTCTGTAAAGCTGTCAACTTTAAGACTTGCTCCACCAATTAATGCTCCGTCGATGTCAGATTTCATCATTTGTTCTTCAATAGTAGCCGGTTTTACGCTTCCACCGTAAAGAATTCTGATTGAATCGCCTGCTTTTTCTGAAACTGTTGATTTAACTACGTTTCTAATCATACCGATAACTCTGTTTGCTTCATCAGCATCACAAGTCTTTCCTGAACCTATTGCCCAGATTGGTTCGTAAGCGATAACTGATTTTGCAACATCTTCTTCGCTCAATCCTTCCAATGCAACTTTAATTTGTGTTGTAATGTGTGCATCTGTTACGCCTGATTCTCTTTGTGCAAGAGTTTCACCACAGCAGATAATCGGAATTAAGCCGTTTGCAAGAATAGCTTTTGCTTTCTTGTTGATAAGTTCGTTTGTTTCTCCGAAATATTGTCTTCTTTCTGAGTGTCCGATGATTACATATTCACAACCTGCATCTTTTACCATTTCAACTGAAACTTCACCTGTATAAGCTCCGCTTTGTTCAAAATAACAATTTTGTGCTGCTGTGAAAAGTAAATCTCTGCAACCACAGTCGCATCTTTGACTTTCTACGGCAGGAATTGACAAGAATGTTGGTGCTACAATAACTGTAGGCAATTCTTCTTTTGAATATTGTTTTACAAATTGTTTAATACCTAAGAATAATTCTTTTGCTTCGCCTTGAAGTTTGTTCATTTTCCAGTTTCCGGCGATGATGGGTTTTCTTGACATAATACATATCTCCTTAATTTTGTACAAATTACCCCCACAGTTTATACTAAACAATTTTTTTTCGCAAGGTATCCACGTGGTTTTTTGTAGGATTGTTTCACGGTATTTATTATGTTATAATCCTTTTGTTACGAAAATGAGGATTTTAGTATGAAAAAATTTGCCGTTATTTTGGGATTATGCCTTGTTGTTATGATACAAGCTTGTGCTTTTGCTGATGAAGTTATTGATGAAAGCGGACAAATTACAAAATGTAAAATTACGGGAATTGTAAGCGGGCTTATTGAATATAAGAAAAATGGTTTATATAGAACGTTTGTAAGACCTAAAACTTCTTTAATCTACAATGATTATGTTGATGTTAAATCAAGTATTTTCAAGCCAAACAAAATTCTAAGATATAAAGGTCAAATAATTGTAAGAGATATTCAAGAAGTTATTATTCAAACGAACGAAGGTTATGTAAAAGTGCCTTGGTATAGAATAAAAAATGTTGGGATTTACAAGACAAATGACTAAATCATTATTGGAAAATTTAAAGCTGGAATGTGAAAATTGTACACAGTGTGAGTTGTCTAAAACTCGTAATAATGTGGTTTTTTCGGACGGAAATCCTGAAACTGCAAAAATTATTTTAATCGGTGAAGCTCCCGGTGAAAATGAAGATTTGCAAGGTAAACCTTTTGTCGGAAGAGCCGGTAAGCTTTTGAATGAATTTCTTTTAAATGCAGGAATTGACAGGCAAAGAGATTTGTACATAATAAATACGGTAAAATGCCGTCCACCAAAGAACAGAGTTCCTTCTTTACAAGAAAAATCAGCTTGCGAGCATTTTTTGTTTGAGCAGATTGATTTAATAAATCCATCAATCATTCTTCTTTGCGGTGCAACAGCTATGAAATCATTTTTAGATAAAAAACTTGCCATTTCAAAAGTTCGTGGAAATATTTTTGAAATAGAGGTGAAAAATAAAAAATATAAGGCTATGCCGATATTTCACCCGTCTTATTTATTGCGTAATCATTCACTTGATGTTGGAAGTCCTAGAGATTTAACCTTAAATGATTTAAAATTTGCTTTTGATTATAAAAAATAAAAAATGTTGGACGATTTAGTCCAACATTTTTTTATAATTACAACTTAGATATCTTTTAATCTGGCGGAAAGTCCTGCATATTTTTTTGCAAAATCTTTTCCTCTAGCTTTAATTGCAAGTCTTGTAATTTTTGATAAATCTATTGCTTTGTCTGTTACGACATCAGAACAGAAAGTTTCTGCAAAAGTATTTGGCAGTCTCAAGCTCCAGTTTTTATCGCCAGATGTTCCCGGTTTATTATAAACATCTTTTATTCCAAAGAAATCTGTAAAGAAAATTTGAACGTTTTCTGCTTTACTTGCAAAAAGTTCAACAATCTTTGTTTCTGCCATAAATTTTGCATCAGTATTTAATTTAACGATAATATCGTCTTTATTTTCTTCATCTGCAAAAAGATCTTCAACTAAATTTTTAGCATGGTGATAGCCTTTTTCTGAATTTATAACAGATTCAGCCCACATTTGAATAGGCTCGTTATCGTGAGTTCCAACCATAGCCCAACAACGTGGCGGAATATTTTTGCATCTGTAAGGGTGTTCGCTATCCTCTGCAATTACAAATTGAGTAAGTCTCATTCCAAGTAAATCAAACTTTTTAAGAACTTCTGCCACTGGATTTGTCAATGTTCCCAAATCTTCGCAAACGATTGAATCTTTGTCAAGTCCGACTTCTTTAGCTGCACCGATAACAATTTTTTCAATTAATCTTCCGTATTTTGAAATTTGTTCGTCTGTTAATTTTTTAACTCGTTTCTCCTTGTCAGCTCCGACTTCCATATCCAAATCCTCTTTTGAAGGAATTGCGAATTTTGATAAGAAAGGGTGTTCCGGTGAAGAATAAAGTCTGCCTGCTCCTTCTTCGATTTTAGGATTACAACCTTTTTTATAAACCCAAGGGTCAATTAAACCTACAATGTGGTCTATTCTAACTCCACCAGGGTTTTCTTTGAACATTTTTTTGAAAAGTTCTTTCATTAAAATTCCGGCTTCGCCTAAACTTCCGTCAGCGTTATACATTTTGTCAGGATTTAAAACTGGAAATCCCCAAGCTTGTCCGTTAGCTGAAAAATAGTCAGGAGGACAACCAAGACACCAACCGTCTAAAAATAACGCCTGATAAGCCCAGCAGTCTCTGTCTGAAAACGCTACTTGTCTATCTGCTATCATTTTAACTTTATGCGTAATTGCATATTCCTTTGTCTCTTCATTTTGAACGTGTAGCACAAATTGACAAAATGCGTAAAATTCTATTTCATCAGCATATTTATTTTTTATTTCTTCTATTCTTTTTGCAAAAACTGTCTTTTCATCAGCATTTTGAGGATTTAAAAGTCTTTTATCTGTATCGGACTTCCAAATTGGCCAATAATCATTTCCATTTTCAAGTGAAAGTGCTTCGTATAAAGAATCTTTTTCAAGCCAAGTTGAATTTTCCTTTTTAAATTTTTCAAAACTTCTCTTTAAGAAAATCAATCTTTTTTTCTTGAAAGTTTCAAAGGCTTCTCTTAAAGCTTCTTCTTGTCTTTTATAAATATATGAATATGCAGTTTTACCGCTACCTTTATTAGGATTATTTTTAACGATATCTTCAAAAGTTTTTTCTGATAACAAATTTTTCCATTGATTAGTTGTAAGTTGTTTTAAATCAATAAATAATGGATTTCCTGAAAAAATTGTTCCTGTATAAGGTGAGGAATCGCAAGCTTTGGTTTTACCTGCAGGTCCCAGTTGAATATAATTGAATAAACCTTCAACTAAATTAATAACTTTTTTCCCGCAAGAAGAATTAATAGTTCCAAAACCGGTATCTTCATTTTCCAATGACGGAAAACTACCGTTATGCATAATCAAAGCTAATCTTTTTTTACCTAATGCTTTTAATGCATCTTGTATAACTTTAGTTTTTACGTCTTTATCAACTAATTTACAACTCACGTTTATCTCTCCTAATACACTAATATACTACAAATCTTGTTTTAATTTTAACATTAATATTGAAAATTTCAACTTCTAAAACGGCTATTTTTTCCACAAAGCCCAAGGTGCAGTTTCACTATTCCACATTTCTGTAAGCTCGATTTTATCTCTCAATGTATCCATAGAATGCCAAAATCCATCATATTTAAAAGCATCAAGTTGATTATCTTTTGCCAGATTTTCCAGCGGTTCTCGTTCAAAAACAGTCCTGTCAGAATCTTCAATATAATCAAATACTTCAGGCTCTAAAACGAAGAATCCTCCGTTAATCCATGCCTTATCACCTTTTGGTTTTTCTGTAAAAGATTCAACCTTATAATTCGAATTATCGGAAATATTTAAAGAACCGAATTTTCCTTTTGGTTGAATTGCTGTTATAGTTGCGATTTTACCATTTTTATTGTGAAAGTTTACTAATTCTTGAATATTTATATCGCAAACGCCGTCTCCGTAAGTCAGCATAAATTGTTCGTTTCCGATAAAATCTTTAGCTTTTTTAATTCTTCCTCCGGTCATGGTATCAGCACCTGTGTATAGCATTGTAACTTTCCACGGTTCGTTTCTGTGATTGTGAATTTCTACGTCATTTGTTGCCATATCTATTGTTATATCTGAATATCTTGTGTAATAGTTTAAAAAATAATCCTTAATAACGTGAGACTTGTACCCCGTAAGTACAACAAATTCATTAAAACCCCAATAAGAATAAGATTTCATAATATGCCACAGGATAGGTCGTCCACCAATTTCAACCATTGGTTTAGGTTTTAGCTCAGTTTCTTCTGATAGCCTTGTTCCAAGTCCGCCTGCAAGTATTACAACTTTCATATAAAATCCTCATATAAAAACACTTTTATTTAACTATATCATAATATTTTCTTTGCGTAAATATGTAAAATTATTTTATTTGTCATTTATTGTAAAAATTTTTACTTCATGATACACTTTCTATAATTTAGTATTACAATTACAAACAAAGCGTTTACAAATTTAAAAAGGCAGGGAAAACAGATGAAAGGTATAGTTTTAGCCGGAGGTGCGGGAACAAGGTTATATCCGACAACGATGGTTGTTTCAAAGCAGTTATTACCCATTTATGATAAGCCGATGATTTATCACCCGATTTCTGTTTTAATGCTTGCCGGAATTAATGATATTTTGATTATTTCAACTCCTCAAGATTTGCCTAATTTTAAAAGATTGCTTGGTAGTGGTGAACAATTTGGAGTTAAATTTTCATATAAAGAACAACCCAGACCGGAAGGTTTGGCTCAGGCGTTTATTCTCGGTGAAGAATTTATCGGAAAAGATGACGTTGCTTTAGTTTTAGGTGATAATATTTTTTACGGTCAAAAATTTTCAAGTCAATTACAAGGAATTGTTAAAAAGACTGAAGATATTGGCGGAGCAACCGTTTTTGGCTATCGAGTTAAAGACCCAGAGAGGTTTGGTGTTGTTGAATTTGATTCGGACGGTAGAGTTCTTTCTTTGGAAGAAAAACCACAAAAACCAAAATCAAATTATGCGGTAACGGGCTTGTATTTTTATGATAATAAAGTTGTTGAATATGCTAAAAATTTAAAACCGTCTGCAAGAGGAGAGCTTGAAATAACAGACTTAAATAATGTATATTTGAAAGAAAAGCAATTAAATGTTGAACTTTTAGGTCGTGGTTTTGCTTGGCTTGATACTGGAACTCATGCTTCTCTTTTGCAAGCAGGACAATATGTTCAAACTATTGAAGAAAATCAAGGTGTTAAAATTGCTTGCTTGGAAGAGGTTGCTTATCGTATGAAGTTTTTGACAAAAGATGATTTATTAAAAATTGCCGAAAAGTTTCCAAAAAATGAATATTATAAATACGTCGCTGATGTTACAAGATGGGGAAAAATATAAATGGATATAAATGTAGTTTCAGTTGTGATTACTGCAAAGGACGATAGAAAAAGCTTTTTAAGAGCTTTAACTTCTGTAGTAAATCAAGATTACCAAAAATATGACGTTATTGTAGAAGACAGCTCAAACAATGATGAAATAAAAAATCTTGTTGATGGTTTTGGAAATGAAAAAATTAAGTATTTCAGCGAAGATAGCAGTTTAACTCTTTCCGAATTGCTAAATATAGGAATTAAAAAAGCTGATGGAAAATACATTAAGATTTTGCATTCAACGGATTGGTTTACAGATGCTTCTTCTCTAGAGAGTTATGTTGATTTAATGGATAATAATTCAAAAGCTGTTATAGGTTTTTCAAATAAGGTTTTGGTTAATGTTGATAACGGTAGTGAAATCTATTTGGATTTAAGCAGTTCTGTAGCTAATTGTGGAGGAAATCTTTCTGGTCTTATTGAAAAAGGTCATTTATGTTCTTCAAGTTCTTATATTTTTAGAAATGGTAGTGATTTGACGTTTGACGAAAAATTAAAATATTTATACGATTTAGATTTTTCAATGTTTATTTTGACAGAAAAGAAGAAATATGCTTTTACGGATAAAATGCTTGTAAAGGTTTTAAAATCTGATATTATGTCAAAAGATTTCGAATCAGAGAAAAAGTATATTAAAGAAAAATATTCTTATATAAAATAAAGATAAAGACTTTAAATTTTATAGGTAAAAAAGCTTACATCAATAGATGTAAGCTTTTTTGCTGACTTTTTTTCTTTTGAATAAATGACATAATAGAAACGTAAAAAATTTAAGGAGGAGAATTTATGTCAGAAAATTTAATTTTAACAGAATTTATTCCCGGAACAAAAGCAAAAGCCGAAGAAATAAATTCCAATTTTTCTGCATTAAAGAACGCTGTGGCAGAAAAGGCTTCTTCAACAGGAAGTTCAAATGCTACATTTAGCGTTGCAAGTGCAACAGAAGATACACATGCGGTTAACAAAAAGCAATTAGATGAAGTTAAAGCTTTGGCGGGAGGAAGTCTAAAATTCTGTTGTAATCGTGGTGTAACAACGGAAGGTGTTCCGTCTTTGCTAAGCTATGCAAATAATACGGTTACTTTAAATTCAGCCAATGCAATATTTACTGACCATTTAGGCACTGTAATTAATTTATCACAAGATTGTACATTAGATGTTTCAGGAATTAGCGGAACTGTTTATATTTATTATGATACAGAAACAAATTCAATGTTTAAAACGACAAATAAACATCTTTTTTGTTATGCAAGACCAACAACTGTAACTGAGGATTTAATTTATATTTATCCTAACAACAATGCTTGGGTTGCTGAAATTTGTAAAAATTCAGTTTGGACAACTCTTAC
>JAGOIO010000066.1 GCA_017995595.1 bacterium
TTGTGCTTCACTTGTCTTGTTCATCAATGTCGGAATTGTCATGGCAGCAACTACACCGATAATACCTAATGTAATCAAAACTTCTGCCAACGTAAATGCGGATTTCTTGTTCATAATCTTTCTACCTCTACCTTTCTTTAAGTAAAATTATTTTTAAAGTTGTAATAAAAAAACATATTTTCATAGTAAGTATAAACTAAATTAATAGTATTGTCAAGTGCTAACCTAAATTATTAGTACTTTATCCAAGAATATTTTAACAATCTTAACTGACCCGTTCTCGTTAAATCAGCAATTATAAAATTCAATTTGTTTAGTAAATGATAAGAGCCTTTCTTAACGGCTATAGCATACGGCTCTTTTGTATAACGCTTTGGCAATAATTTTACAGATTTGTCATGCATAGCTATTCCTAATAAAATTGTATCATCTGAGGTCATCGCTGAAACTCTACCCTGTTTTAAAGCCTGATAAGCACTCGTATAAGTTTTATATCCCAAGACTTGGGATTCAGGAGCAAATTGCATCAAACTTTTTTCTGCCGTCGTTCCGAAAACAACCGCAACTTTTTTATTATTTAATTGTCTTATAGATGTAATTTCACTGTTTTTGGGAACTAAAATTGCCTGACCTGCATAAAAATAAGGAACAGAAAAATCTACTATTTGTTTTCTAGACGAAGTAATAGTCATTGTTGCAATAATCATATCTACTTGACCAGAATTAAGTGCTAAAATTCTGTTTCCGGCTGTAACTTGCTTAAATTCAACAGCATTTGGATTTCCAAACATCTCACGTGCTATCGCCCTTGCCAAATCTACATCAAAACCTGCCACACCACCTCTTTGTGTCTTTTGACCAAACGGTGGAGTATCATATTTGACTCCAACAATTAATTTTCCTCGCTGTTGAATTTCATTTAATGTATCTTCCTGTTTCTTTGCACAACCTGTTGTTACTACTAACAAGCTGATTACAAGTATTGCAAATATTTTTTTTAAAATATTCATCTCAAGTCCTTTACAAAGTTTAACATTCTTAATGTAAAACAAAACACTCGAATTTGCAATATATTTCAATCTCAGGTTTTATGTATTGCAAATTTTATTAAATAATGTTATTATGTATAACAATAACATATAGTATTTAGCGTTTATATAATAATGTAAATAAAAAGGGGAAATTAATTATGAAAAAAAGACAAGCTCAATCACTTATTGAATACGGATTGATTTTGGCACTTGTTGCAGTTGTTGCTTTGACAATCTTGGGCAAATTCGGAAGTTCTATCACTAATGTCGGCGATAAGGCAAGTTCAGCTGTTACCGCTGCCGGTGATAATGCAACTAATAATTATTGTAAATCTCTTGGCAAAACAACTTATAATACTGCCGATGGAACTTGCAAATAAAATAATCTCTATATAAAAAAAAGCGGACTTCAATGAAGTCCGCTTTTTTATTACTAATTTTTTAAATGCTATGTTCTAAGGTTTTACCTTTTTCAAAATACGTTTGCTTACCTCAATCCATTCTCCACGGCGTTCAAATGAAGATTTACCGGCAAGAATCAAACCTCCGCCTCTTGTATTATCCTTGATACTCATTGATGGATTACAAACGACATCAAAACCGTTATCTTTTCTTAGCATATTGCAAGATAAGTCTGTACCAACTCTTTCGTCAATCTTTTTCAAAATTAATTCTCTCATTCCGATTGCACCAAAAGCATCAGGGTGTTTCTTTATCATTCTATCCAATCCCATTGTCATTGGGCTTGATACAACATACAAATTAGCACCTTGGTTAATCTTTGTAATCGCATGACGAGAAAGAGCATGTGCATAAGCATCAATGGCTTCTTTTGAACCATTCATAAAGTTTCCGACACCTGAATCCTTTAATCTTAATGTTGTTGATACTGAATTTTGCGTTACAACTTTATAAGCATTTGTATCTAATAAAACCTTAATTGCTTTTTCATCATTTTGAGTTTTTAAAGTGAATTGCTCGTCAGATGCCATTTGTGCAATACCTGTAGCCATTAAGGCTGAAATATCATCAGGATTTTTTATCCCAAATCCTTTTGCATAATTTTCTATAACGCACCCTACGGAAGGTCCCATTTTACCCAATCGAATTTCTTTTCCTACTTTTGGATCAAAATACAAATCATGGCCACTTTCATTTGTTTGAATAACAACTTTATCATTATTTTTAAATCTTATATCAACACTGCCAAAGCCTCCGCCAGGGTGAACTGCAACGGCATAGAAGCCTTTTGTTGCACGCTTTGACAAATCCGGATTTCTCAAAATTAAGCTTGCAATCTCAACACCTGTTGCACCTAAATCTTTTAATGGTACAAAATCTGTTCTTGCATTAAATCCGTCTGCCAACAAATCTTTCTTTCGCATTTCACGAACAGAACCACACAAATCTATGTCTGTTAATGGCTTTCCGTCAGTCTTTAACAAGTTCGGCAAAAATGAAGCTCTTTTACCCTGAATTGTTCCGGGTAATAATAATGCTAATCTTGTAATTTTCTTTTCTCTTTCAGGTAAAGCATTCCAAGTCTTTAAATTCTTTTCAGAATCTGCAAGCTTTTCCGTAATAGATTTTTCTTCTTCTGCCGTCATGTGATCTTCAGCAATTCTTGCCTTATAAGATTTTATATCATTTTCCAATCGAGTTTTTATATCTGCCGCTTTCGCAATCAGTTTATTAAAATGCTCATTTCCATGAAACCCTTTTGGGTCATCATTAATCGTACCAGTGAGCGTAAATAAATCTTCTCCTGAATTAGTCTGGACGAGTTCTTTCAATGAGCCTAATTTTTTATTGCTTCCGCCACCTTCTACAACTACTCTACATTTAAATGACGAGTTGCTTGGCTTACTCATTGATACATTCTGTAAATACATATTCTAACCCCCTAGACTTAACACTTTTAAATAAGTGTCTCACTAACAATTATTTAGTACAATACATTAAACAACAAAAGTGCAATTTATTGCTACTTTTGTAATAATAATTAACATAAACTCCGCTACTTATATTATCCCTATTGACCTTGCCTCAAATATTCAGTCTCTTGCCTTGATTGCTCCTGCATAGAATAGACGTTTGTCGGATTATCATTAATTCCGTGCATAAAATTCCCGACTCCTCCTGTCATCGCATTATATACAGGATTTGAGAGCAAAGAATTGCCATGCACCTTTGATGCATCATTTGCTTTTTTTGTAACAGCACTTGCATCTTGCAAATTTAATTTCTGATTTAAGTTCCCATCGCTCGTCGCAAAAGTAGTGCAACAAGTACAAGACAACATTATTACCAAAAATAAAATTTTCTTCATTTCATAAACTCCAAAACATGACTTGTTAATATTATAACAGCAAATTATTTTTTAACACAATTTATTAACGAATTTTTACAGATTTTATATCATTTTCAACCAAAAGTGAAAATTCTTTAACCAAAGACTCATTCCATTTTTTGCCTGAATCTTTTTTTATAACGTCCAAGGCTTCTTTTGCATCAAGGGCTTTTCTGTAAGTTCTTTGTTCAGTGAGTGCAAAAAAGGCATCGACAATAAGAATGATTTGAGAAGCAAGCGGAATTTCTCTACCATTCATTTTAGCAGGATAGCCTGAACCGTCCCAATTTTCGTGGTGATGTTCAATAATAGGAATTATATCCTGAACTTGTGAAATTGGTCTCAAAATATCTCTTGCTGCGATTACTGGGTGTTCCTTAATTTTTGCTTTTTCTTCATCTGTCAACGGCTCTGTTTTTTGTAACAAAGATTGTGGCATCATCAAATTTCCTATATCATAAAGCAAAATAGCAACTTTTAACTTATCAACTTCCTCTTTTGACAATTCAAAGCATTTTGCAAGATTAGTAGCATATTCAACTTTTGATTTAGTAACACCCTCATTATGAAGAGGATTATATGTTTTTGCAAGCATGTCCGCAACAGAATATAGAGATTCTTTCGGAGTTTGAGCATTTTCCTCAATCAATTTTTCACACAAATTATCTGCTAAATCTTTCTCTACCGGAACTCTATGTTTTGAAAGAATTTCAACAAAGGTATTAATTGCAACTTCTTGCCAAGAAATTTCAGAAAGAGGTTTTGCCAACTGAACTCTGTTTCGTCCGTTTCTTTTTGCCATATACATAGCTTGGTCAGTTATTTCAATAAGTTCATCAACATTATCTGTATGCTCTAAAAAAGTAGCAACACCAATACTTGCCGTAACATGGTCAATAACATCTAGCTTACAAGCTTCTATTGCTGCACGTATTCTTTCTGCCGCAATCAAACCGCCGCTTGAATCAACCCCCGGAAGTAAAATATTAAATTCTTCTCCACCCATTCTGGCTGGAATATCTATGGCTCTGGCATTTTTCTTTAATACATTTGAAATTGTTGTAATTGCTAAATCGCCAAAAGCATGTCCATAATTATCGTTTATCTGTTTTAAGTGGTCAAGGTCAAGCCCTATTATAGTAAAAGGTTGGTTCATACGTTTTGCACGAACAACTTCTTTATTTAAAGCTTCTTCAAAATATCTTCTATTATAAAGCGTTGTTAGGGCATCTGTAACAGCTTGATTTTTTACAGCTTGGAACAAATCAGCAATAGTAATAGCTAATTCTATCTGTTTCGCAAACAAATTCAGAAAATCTAACTCTTGATCCATCGCAGAATCTCTTGATGAAAAAACAAGTAACCAGCCAAAATCATTTTGCAACTTTTTCAAAGGAATAACTACTATGGAACGAGTCAATGCATTGTCTAAAATATCTTGAACTGTGTCTTCAGTCATTGTCGGACGAACACTCTTCAATGTTGCACGCAACGCCTTTGACTGTATAATTTTCTTTTCTGCCAACGAATTTGCAAAAATTCCGTCTGGCTCATAGTTCAATCTCAAATTATAAGATTTTGTTCCCAATATCTTATCAACTCTTTTAATTAAAGTATCTTCCGCATACGTAATTATCTTTAGGAACTGCCCTTGCTCGTCTTCTTTTTTCTGAATAATACAACTGTGAAGATAACCAAGTTCACCTTGCAAACTTTTTACAATTGTTTCCAAAACACTGGACAACGGTTTTGAAGAATTCATCATCTCCCAAATATGTTGTAAGGACAACATTCTCTGGTTTGCGACATCTAATTCCTTTGTTCTTGATGCAATTTCTTTTTCAAGCTCTACATTTTTTTCATATATTTCCAAAAAATCTTGTTTGTTCGTATAAATGTTATTTTCAAACTTTGTTATCTGTTTTCCAAATTCATTTAATTTATCAAAAAAGCCCATTTGTCCTCTTATTTCGGATTAACTCACCAACATTTTACACTTAATTATAAAATCAGTATAACACTTAATTTAAAATTTTGTTAATGATTGTTATTATTTTACTACTATCAGGGTAATTTGTGCAAGTGTTTTTAAATTTATTTTTCAATCTGCATTTTTTCTTAAAGCATGGTTGACAATCTAATTTGCAATTCTCACTCAATGTCTCTTGTGAAACAGAAAAATATTTACCCTCGCCAACGTCATAAGGTCCAAATCTTTTTGGCGGAGTACACGTAAAAATCGCAATAACAGCACACGTTTGGCATGCCCAAGCAAGATTTGCACTACCTGAATCAGGACTCAAAACAAGGTCAACTCTCGAAAAAACACCTTGCAACTCATTCAAATCAGTTTTTCCCATCAAATTAATACATTTAACTTCTTCTCCTACCGAATTCAAAATTCTATCAAATAAACCGACATCTGCATTTGTTCCGGTAAAAATCAAGTTCACCTTGTCATTCAAAAATTTTACAACCTCTGCCCAATTTTTTTCTGACCAATGCTTATTTTTCCAAGTAGTAGCAGGGGAAATGACAACAGTCTTTTTTTCTATATCTATAGGTTTCAACAAATCATCAACCCTTGTTTTTACAGCATCAGAAAGTGGAGGCAAAGAAAATTTTAAACATGTTTTAATTCCTAAATATCTTGCAAAATCCAAATTTCTTTCAACTATATGATAATGATAATCTGTAAATTTCGCCTTTGGCTTTATAAATTCATTCCCCCCCAAAATAGAAAGTTCTCGGGCATCTTTAAATGTAATTCGGCGTTTTGCTCCGCAAAACGCAAACAATAACAAATTTTTAAACATTTGCTGACAATCAAGTGCTATATCATACTTTTCCGCTCTAATTTCTTTTACAATATTTAAAAATTCCTTAAAAGTTTTAATAGAAAAAGGTCTTTTTTTCCACTCTTTCAGAGGAACAAAATGAACTTTATCAATTGCCGGATTATTTTTAATAACACCCAAACCCTTTTCAGCAACTAGATAACCGACAGATGAAATTTCCTCACTATTCTTCAATGAGTTAACTATAGGAAGCGTAAAAATAACATCACCAAGCGAAGTTAAACGTATTACCAATACTTTTTTCAAAAGATTTTCTCCAAAAAATGTCTAATTGCTTTTTTAGCTTTTAATTAAATTAAAAGCTTATACCTTCGTCATTTTCATCATCATTTTCAAACTCCTCACCACTAGGAAGTTCTTTTTCAAGGATTTTTTTAAACTTTTCAACATCACTTGCTGTATCAATACCAACAGGAGTAAAGTCAACAACAGATGTTTTAATCCTCATTCCAGCCTGTAACGCTCTTAATTGTTCTAAACTCTCTGCCAATTCAAGCGTAGATTGTTCCATTTGTGTCATCTTCAACAAAGCATCTCTCGTATAGCCGTAAATTCCCAAGTGGCCGTAAATTTTGGCATAACCCTCATTTCTTTCATAAGGAATTTTTGACCTTGAAAAATACAATGCAAACCCGTTATTGTCAACGACACATTTTACACAATTCGGACCATCAATGTCTTTCTTGTCTTTTAAAACTCTTATTAATGTTGAAATGTCAGCTTCATCATTATCTCTAACATCTTTTATAACTAAATCAATACTCTCAGAAGTTATTAGAGGTTCATCACCTTGTAGATTTACAATATGAGAGATTTCAGGGTGTCTTTCAACGACCTCTGCAATTCTATCACTCCCGCTTCGATGAGCATCTGAAGTCATCTCAACTTCAGCACCAAAAAGCATAGCCTCATTGTATATATCTTCATTATCAGTTGCAATTATAACCCTGTCCGCAAAATTTGATTTTACAGCATTCTCAAACACCCATTGAATTATTGGCTTGTCATACACTCTGATTAACGGTTTTCCTTTTAACCTGCTTGAACCGTACCTTGCAGGAATAATTATCGCAGTTTCATTCATAACAAAATCATTATATATCAAATAAAAAGATTTATTAAAATTTTTTTTTAAACATGTTTATAATATTTGCAAAATGTGGAATATTATGCTAGGTTACTTAATATAAAAATCGCATTCA
>JAGOIO010000067.1 GCA_017995595.1 bacterium
CTATGATTAAACTTAAAAACATGATTGAAGGTATGCTCTTGATTCAAGATTAATTATCTGATACATTCTTCTTTGTAATATGTGAAATTTATTTTCTCTATTAATATTTCCGTTAAAATATGAGGGTATTTTATTATGAAAAATGAAGTTACTGAGGTTTTTAGTTTAATAAACGAAGCAAGATTGATTAACGATTTCGTAGAAATGGCAAAAGTTGATACAGGCTCTTGTGAAGAAATAGCTGAAAGTGGTAAAATCCCAAGTACGGAAAAACAGGTTGGATTTGCAGATAATCTTGCCTTAAAATTAAAACAGATGGGTTTGAGAGACGTTTCTGTCGATAAACATTCTATTGTTACTGCAACTTTTGACGGTAATATTGATGAAAATTCTCCGATTATAGGCTTGTTAGCTCACATGGATACAAGTCCAAGTGTTCCGACAGGTGTGGTTTTACCTCAAATCAGAGATTACAATGGAGGGGGAATAAAGTTAGCTGGTGATGTTGTAATAGCGGAAAAAGATTTGACAAATTATATCGGACAAAAAGTTATTACCGCAAGTGGTGAGACACTTTTAGGGGCTGATGATAAGGCCGGTATTGCTGAAATTATTGAAGCATTAAATATTTTTATTGAAAATCCTCAATTAAAGCACCCGACAGTTAAAATTGCTTTTACTCCTGATGAAGAGACAGGGTGTGGTATTTCAAAATTTGATATAAAAGCTTTTGGTGCTGATGTGGCTTATACCGTGGACGGTGATGTTCCGTCAGTTATTGAAGATGAGTCTTTTAATGCTTTTAATCCTGAAATTATTATAAACGGACAAAATGTTCACACAGGCTATGCAAAAGGAAAAATGATTAATGCTATTTCGGTTGCAAGTTGGCTTATAAATGAACTGCCAAAAGACGAAGTTCCTGAAAAAACAGAGGGTAGGCAAGGATTTTTCCATGTCGATGGAATTTCAGGTGATGTCTCTTCTGTTAAAATTAATATGCTTGTTCGAGACCATGATTTTAAAAAAGCGTTAGATAAAATTGAATTTTTAGAATCGGTTATTGAAAAAGCTGAAAAAAAGTTTGGGTGTAAAATTGAGTTTAATAGAAAAGAAAAATACAGAAATATGAAAGTTGAATTGGATAAATTTCCTGCGGTTGTTGAGTTTGCAAAAGAGGGCGTAAAACGCTCTGGCTTTGAGCCAAAGACAGTTGCAATAAGAGGTGGAACTGACGGGTCTCAACTTTCTTTACAAGGCTTGCTTACGCCAAATTTGGGTGCAGGCGGACATAATTTCCACAGTAAAACAGAATTTTTGCCTGTTGAAGAAATGAAAAAATGTGCGGAAAATATCGTGAATATTTTAATTGTTTGGGCAGAGAAAGCAAATGAGGTTATGCCTAAAATCGTTGAACGCAGATAATTTTTATAAATTTTTGGAATAAAAACTATTTTGTTCTGTAATTTTGTCCAAATGTATTGCTTTTCATTTGATTTTGAATTCTTGTTATATCGCTTTTAGGGCTTGAAGAGTTTAGCGTTCTCATAATATGCATTTTTTCGTCAAAAACTTGTTTAGAAGCATAATATTTTGTAAGCTTCATTTGTTGTTGATTCTGTTTAATCAAAATATCTGTAGGGCTTGCGTAGTCTGCAAGTGCAGGCATGCTTGATATGATTAATATTAATAATGCAAAGATTAAAAATTTTTTCATTTATTTTGCTCTTCCTATCATATTGCCGTTCTCGTCATAAATTATTCCGTTGACGGAATGTGCCAAGAGTTGTCCAGACGGAGTGAACCTGAAAAGTTCATTTTTAGATACGGTTAAGCTTGTAAGTACAAGATTCCCGTTTAAATCATACCTGTAACCTCTGTGAGGGTATATGAAAACGCTTCTGTCATATTTGTCAACATTACGTAAGCTCATGTCTCTGCCGTATATATATGCAACATCATTTTCGCCTTTATATAGTGCGGTAACGCCAATTACTATTCCACTATTGTTGTAAGTATAAACTGCTTTTTGGACATAAGGACTATTTTTAAAATAGGCATGTCCTGTAAACGTAAAGTTATCAGGGATTCCTTCTTGTACGTATTCTCTGGCGGAATCAACGTCATATTTTACTCCGCCTTCAATCATTGTTGCGAAAGCAACGGATTTTATTGTGATTGAGCAGAATAGAACTATTAAAAACAGTTTTAAAAATTTTTTCATAAAATACCTCTTAGAATTATTATAACAAAATTTATGAAAAAATCAAAAACGGAAAATATGTTAGTTTTTTGGATTAAATATATTGTATAATAGAAACATGACTAAAAAATTTTTAATATTAATAATCTTACTTTTAATTAGTAGTGCAAAAGTTTTTTCTGCACACTTAAATCCTGAAAAATTCTATCAGGCAAGGTGGTGTAATGCTCATAATGGAATTATGGAATACAAATTGTTTGATGCAACCAGAGTGGATTGCCTGACAGATACTGAAGCTGTAGAATTTGATTTCGCAAAGAAATGGGCAGAAGCTATCGGTCAATCCTTGTATTATGGAAAAATAACAGGCAAAACTCCAACCATTGGTTTGATTTTAGAAACTCCTGCCGACAAAAGATATTATGAAAGAATTTTACCGCTTTGCTATCAATATGGGATAAATTTATATAAAATAGAGCCGTAAATTTAATTTTTGCGTACAAAAAGCAAACGAATTCGTGTATTATTAAGAAATGTTAAATTAAATTTATCGCTACAACTCAACAAGGGCAAGCTTTTTAAAAAATAGTATATACTCGATAGATATCTTTTAGCACTTTTGTATATTTATTTGTTTTTATATAAATACAAGAGGTAAAAAAGAGAAAAAAGGAGATAACAGTTATGGCAAGAGTTTTGATTTCAATGCCCGAAGATTTTTTAAGCAGAATTGATGAAGTCGCAGACGGAGAAAATCGTTCTCGTTCAGAATTAATCAGAGAAGCATTAAGAACATATATTCATAAACAAAAAGTTAGAGACAATGCGTTGGCATCAAAGAACGCAAACATTTTGGAAGCACTACTAGGCTAAGACTAAAAATAATCAAGTGTTCTGGGGAGGATACTTGATTGAGAAAACTAAGTACAAAAGCAAAACCATAAGGGTTGATTGACGCATTAATGGTTACGAAAATTTGGGGAAATATTACAAAAGAAGTAATATAAAAATTTAAAACTAAACGAAATTAAATAGTAAACTTGGATTCAGACTTGTTCTGAATCCTTTTTTTGCTTAATTATGTTTAAACTTAAATAAATCGTTGATTTTATTGTTGATAATTTTAATTATATCTGTTGCAGTGTTTATGTAAGCTCGTATATCTGAAAGTCCAATAGGGCTTAAACCAAAGCCGTGTTGCTTGACATATTGAACATTACCATTCCAAATTGCACAATTCGTGCTTGCTATAGATTGTGGCAAATTCTGTTCAATAGGTGATTTTTTAGACATTTCAAAATTAATTCTCGGTTGGTCGAAAAATCTTGATTTATCGCTTAAATTTCCTGTAATTTTTTTTGTAACGACTTCTGCTATGTAGTTATTGAGATTTTTACGAGAGATTTTTTTGTGGTCAAATCCCCAAAGAATAAATCTTCTCATACTCATTTTGTTAAATTCTATCATTGAAGTCATTGCACTTTGGCTTCCGTGTGCGGTTTTAAGCATATTTTGAAAATGTGCACTTCGTGCAAATGCATCAATAAACGGTGTTAAAAAATGTGTATTTCCATAATGATTTTGGCGACTTTCTGCAAATTTATCTATTTCTTCAATATTTTTAAATCCTATTTCATCTGAATTAATTTCTATTTCGCCAAGAGGATTTAAGCATCTTGCGATAGCTTTTCTATTTTTGCCGAAAGACTTTAGTTCAACGCTTTTAGGTAATGGTAAATGGTATGCTTTAAAAATTTTAACTGTTTTTGCAATACAGGCTGCGATAGCTTTATTTCCTCTAAGGTTTGCTCTTATGCCGTCTCGTGCAAGATAATATTCTATATCTTTTACATTAATTCTATTTGTGTAACTTATAAAATCTTTTGTAAGACCTCTTCCAAATGTTGGGGTATTCTTTTTATAATTAAATTTTTTAGCTTCTAAATTTATCGATGGTGCGGATACTTCCATTTTTCACCAAAATCCTTTCGGGTAGCGTATTTAATTTTCGCTGTTAGTAAACATTTTGTTTCTTAGTATAAATCTAAAAAAAATATTTTTTGCGAATATATTACAATAAATTTTACATATTTTAATAAGTTGCTATAAAATTTTATGGTAAAATATGAAATATACAATGAAAAAGAGAGAAAATAAGGCTATGAGCAAATATGATGAGTATAAAGAATTGGTTGAGAAAAAGCTTGATGAGTTTTTGCCAGTTGAGTATCCTGAGAATATCTTTAAATCAATGAGATACAGCGTTTTAGCAGGTGGAAAGAGATTGAGACCTGTTATGTGTTTAGAAGCGTGCAGAGTTTTGGGTGGAAATGTTGAAGATGCAGTTCCGACAGCTTGTGCGATAGAGATGCTACATGCACAAAGTCTTATTCATGATGATTTACCGTGTATGGATAATGATGATTACAGACGTGGAAAACTTACTAATCATAAAGTCTTTGGTGAAGCTACCGCTGTTTTAGCCGGTGATGCACTTTTAACTTTTGCTCCGCAATTGATTATTGAAAAATCAAAAAATATTTCTTCAGAAAAAATAGTTAAAATAATAAATGAATATTGCAAGGCTGCCGGTGCATACGGAATTATTGCCGGTCAAATTGTTGATATAGAATCTGAACATAAGAAAATTTCTGCAAAAACTTTAGAATATTTGCATACTCATAAAACTGCGGATTTATTTAAGTTGGCACTTAGAGCGGGAGCTATTATTGCAGGTGCTGATGATGATAAAATTGATGCGATTACTGAATTTGGTCAAAATTTGGGTTTTGCATTTCAGATTTGTGATGATATTTTAGATGAAACTTCTTCTTTTGAAGAAATGGGAAAAACTTTAGGTAAAGATAAAGCTGAAGAAAAATCAACTTATACTTCACTTTTCGGACTTGATAAGGCAAGATGTGAAGTTAGTTGCCTTTTAGATAAAGCTTGTGCTATAATGTCTGCCAAAGGGTTTGACTCAGAGATTTTTAGCGAAATTACAGACAGTATAAAGAGAAAGGCTTGTTCTTAATTATGTTAAAATACCAACTTTTAAATACAGGGTATGAAGCTCTATTAAGTGGTTTTATTGCTGCTTTTATTGCTCAAATTATAAAATTCTTTTTACATTTAATTGTTAAAAGAAAAGTGGATTTCAAAATATTTGCCACAACAGGCGGAATGCCAAGTTCTCACTCTGCAGGAGTTTGTGGGCTTTCTACTGCCGTAGGTATTATTGCAGGTTTTGATTCTGTTTCTTTCGCTGTTTCTACTGGGTTTGCGATGGTAGTTATGTACGATGCGGCAGGGTTAAGAAGGGCTTCCGGTAAAATGGCGGTTTGCTTGAATAAAATTATGGACGACTTCTATAAACATGATGTTCAGTCTGTAGGCGGAAAACTTAAAGAATTGTTGGGACATACTCCTGTTGAAGTTTTTGCCGGAGCAATGCTTGGTATTCTTTACGCTTATTATATGCATTACTTTGTATTGCAGTAAAACATTTTTGATGTTAGAATATTTTTATTGAATGTGATTGAGGGATTTTGTGAAGAAAAATTTAGGGAAAAAATGTATTAATTCTCTTTTGCTTGCCGCAGTATTAATGTCTGCTCAAGTATCTTTTGCAAGCGTTCAAAACAGTCTTTTAAAAACAGATATAAAAGCTTCAGGTGATTCAATCAAAGTTAATTTATATACTTCGCACCCGTACAATGAACCTTTGGTTGTTAATAAAAAAAGTGATAAAGAGTATGTTATTTATTTGCCTGAAACTGCAAATTCTCCTGCATCAAAAACGTTATCTCATTCTCCAAATGATTTAATTCAAGGGGTAGAAATCAAGTCTCAAGGTGGTAACGGTAAGAAAAGTTATACAAAAGTCAGAATTCTAACAGCTCATGCTGTTGAAATTCAGCCGACTGTGCAACCGCTTATAACAAGCTCGTTCTCAATGACAGATGATGAGTATAGAACTTTAATGTCTCATGCAAAACGTGCAAATGTGGCACCTGCAATAAGACCTAAAAAAGTTATTGTACAAAGTTCTGTTGCAACGGCTACAAAGAAGGCTAAACCAAATTTCGATTCAGCTATTACTGCGGCTAAAGCTCAGAGCGTAAAAACAGCAAAAACAGCAAAGACTACAAAACTTGCAAAATCTTCTACTGCAAAATCAAGTCAAACTTCAAGAATTGTTTTAAAGATGAAAGACAAAGTTGTTGTTCCAAAGGTTCTTTTAAAACAACTTGCTTCAAATACGCTATCATCTCAAAAGAGTGTTGATAAGGTTACAAAAGCTAAGGCTACAACAAAACTTGCTAAATCTCAAACTAAGCTTGCAAGTGCTTCAACTGCAACAAAAGCTCTAACAGAAAAGCCAATTAAGCCTGTAACTACAGCAAATGCCGTTTCAACTTCAACAAAAGTTTCAAAAGAAACAGTTAAAACTACAAAAACTGTTGCAACTGCTTCAACTGCAACAAAGACACTTAAAGTTGCAAAAAGAACAAAATCTCTTGCTAAGTTGAAAAATCTTTTGGCATCTTCTGCAAATACTGTTGAAAGAACAATTAAGCCACAATCACAAGCGACAAAACAGACAAAACAAGTTCAGCCACAAGCAAAAGCTCCTGTACAAGTTCAACAAACTGCTAAATCGGCAGTTAAAATGCCTGTTGCAAAACAACCTGCAAACCAAAATCAAGTCGCAAAGCAAGCTGTACCTGTTAAGCAACTTCAAAAAGCTCCTGTTACAACAAAGACAAATACCGGTAATGAAAATGTTGCAACAAATGCACTTCATAAAACTCCGGCGATTAATCCTTACATAATCCTTGTTTTAAGTGCGTTCCCATTAATTTTACTTTTGATTTTAATAAGTAAGTTTAAAAAGGTAAAACCTCAGTACAATATGAATTATGAGGCTCAAAATCTTGCTAATTCAACAGAAGATGTAACTGTTCCGCCTGAAATGACTGTTCAACAACCACAAATGCAGGAAAGTCAGCTTCAAACAAACTCAGAAAATCCGCAATTTGCAGGATTTGAACAACAAGCTCAAGAGCCTGATGTTATGTCTCAACAAGTAGTTGCAGAAAACTTACAAAAGCCTGAGACTGTTTCAGAACAAGAAGCTTCAGATTGGAAACAAGCTTATCAAAACTTTAAACAAGAACAACAAGCTTTGAATGAAGCAAAACAACAAGAAGTTGAGCAGGTTTCTCA
>JAGOIO010000068.1 GCA_017995595.1 bacterium
AAATCTTGTTGTGCCATAATAATAGTGTGTTGAGAATGGTACAATCAATTAAACAGGGAAATAAAATGGCAGAAGAAAATTTAGTTTACTTTTTAGATGGTAAGATTTACATCAATTTGACTAATATATGTACAAATAAGTGCATTTTTTGTTTAAGAAAAACTAAAGATGATGTTTGTGGTCAGGAAATGTGGTTAAAAACAGAAAACTTTGAGCCTGAAGATGTTGAACTTCAGTTGGAAAACCAGTTGAAAAAACATGAATCCGTAAAAGATATCGTTTTTTGCGGTTATGGCGAACCAACATTAAAACTTGATATATTGGAAGAAGTTGCAAAGTATATAAGAAAAAATCATTCTGACAAAAAAATAAGAATTAATACAAACGGACATGCAAATTACGTTTATAAAAGAAATGTTATTCCCGAATTAAAAGGCTTGGTTGATGAAATATCTGTAAGTTTAAATGCTGAGAATGCAAAAGAATATGACAGATTATCTCAACCTGATTTTGATGGTGCGTTTGATGAAGTTAAAAAATTTATAAAATCTTCAAGTGATGCAGGTATAAAAACGGTTGCAAGTATTGTTGAAGGTTATAAAGGTGAACATCACGATATTAAAATGTGTGAAAAAATTGCAAAAGATTGTGGTGCAAAATTAAGAGTTCGTGAATGGATAAAAACAGGTTACGATTAAAATAAAAGTGTAAGTAAGTTGGTGGGGCAAAAAGTTCCCGCCTTAATTATATAAAGGAAAGGTAAAAACATGTTAAAAGAACAATTAGACAAAATCATGAGACCAAAATCAATTGCCGTAGTTGGTGCTTCTACAAAAGAACACACAATCGGTTCTGATATCATGAAAAGATTACAAGAGTACAAGTTTAAAGGAAAAATTTTCCCTATCAATCCAAAAGGTGGAGTTATCGAAGGTTTACAAGCTTATACTTCTGTACTTGAAGTTCCTGAATCAATTGATTTGGCTTTAATCGTTGTAAACGCTAAGTTCGTTCTATCAACTATAGATCAATGCCACGAAAAAGGTATAAAAGGAATTTGTATTATAACAGCAGGTTTTAAAGAAACTGGTAAAGAAGGCGTTGAACTTGAAGCTCAATTAGTTGCAAAACTAAAAGAATACGGTATGCGTTGCGTAGGTCCTAATTGCTTAGGTGTTGTAAATACTGAACCTTCAGTTAGCATGGACGGTTGTTTCGCAGAAAGCTTGCCTGAACGTGGACACATCGGTTTCGTTTCTCAATCAGGAGCTTTGGGTGGCGGAATTTTGAACATCTTGAAAGACCTTACTTTAGGTTTTGCTCAATTCATTTCAATCGGTAACCAAGCTGATGTTAATGCTGAAACAGCTTTGGAATATTGGGAAAATGATGATGATGTTGAACAAATGTTACTTTATATGGAATCAATTCAAAATCCTGCTAATTTCAGAAAATTAGCTACAAGAATTTCAAAGAAAAAACCGATTTTAGCTCTTAAAGCTGGTCGTAGTGCTGCAGGTGCTTCAGCTGCATCTTCTCACACAGGTTCACTTGCAGGTGCTGATAAAGCCGCTAATGCTTTATTAATGCAATCAGGTGTTATCAGAGAATATTCATTGAAGAACTTATTTGCAACAGCAAAAGTATTTAAAACTTCACCTATTCCAAAGGGAGATAGAGTTGCAGTTATTACAAACTCAGGTGGACCTGGAATTATGGCTACTGATGCAATTTGCGAATACGGTTTAAAAATGGCTAAAATTTCTGATGCTACAAAAGATAAATTAAGAAGCTTTTTGCCAAGTGCTGCTTCAGTTAAAAACCCAATCGATATGATTGCTTCAGCTCCTATCGAACACTACAAGCAAACATTAGAAACCGTTTTAGCTGATGATTCAGTTGATATGGTTGCTGTTATTTATCTTCCATTCTTAGGTTTGAAAGATATTGATGTTGCTAACGCTTTGATGGAAATTAAAGCAGAACACCCTGAAAAACCAATTATCGGTATTTTCATGACTAAGAGTGAATTCTTCGGTAAATTGTCAAATATGGACGTTAATATGCCATTCTTTATGTATGCTGAAGAAGCTGCTGATGGATTTAACAGACTTAATCAACAAAGATTATGGATGGAAAGACCAGAAGGAAAAACTCCATCTTACAGTGTTGATAAAGATAAGGCTGCAAGCATTATTAAATCATCATTGTCTGAAGGCAGAGCTCAATTAACAACTCGTGAATCAATCGACGTTTTAGATGCTTATGGAATCAGAGTTTGCAAATCAGGTTTTGCTACAACTGAAGATCAAGCAGTATCAATCGCAGATTCTATCGGATATCCTGTTGTTATGAAGATGACTTCAAAGACAACTTCTCACAAGACAGATGTTGGTGGTGTAAGAGTTAACATTCAATCCGCTGAACAATTAAGAGCTGAATATCAAGACTTAATTTCTAAATTGAAAGAAAAAGGATTGTTAGAAGGCTTGGAAGGCGTAATTATTCAAGAAATGGTTAAAGGTAGTCGTGAAATGGTTTGTGGTATCGCTACAGACCCTCAATACGGACCTATGATGATGTTCGGTCTTGGCGGTGTATTTATCGAAGTTCTAAAAGATGTAACTTTCAGAATTGCACCTCTTACAGACATTGATGCTGAAGAAATGATTAAATCAGTTAAATCATACAAATTACTTGAAGGTGCCAGAGGAACAACTCCTGCACAAATGGATCAAATTAAAGAAACATTGTTGAGACTTTCTCAATTAGTTTCTGACTTCTCTTTCATTGATGAATTGGATATTAACCCATTGTTAATTTCTGAAAAAACAGGTGAAGGAATTGCCGTTGACGGACGTATCAAAGTAAGACTTGAAGAAGCTAAAAAAGCTTTGAACTGCTCTTGCTCTTGTGCTTGCTGTTAGTTAACGATTAAATAAAATAAATTATTTAATTTTAATAAGGTCGCCAAAATCTTTGATTTTGGCGACCTTATTTACAAAAAAGTGGAATTTTAAATTAATAAAATTCCACTTTTATATTATATTTCTAACTAAATTCTGTTATCCCAAACTCCACCTTTTCTGTTTACGACACCATCGTAGCAAGACCAAATTCTAAATACACCGGTTAGACCTAAAACTGCGTGAGTTAAAACTTTATCTGAATTTTTTTCATCGTTCATTAATTGACCGATTCCTGGCCAAACTATAAGTGATAAAGCACCTGCACCGATTGATTTTGGTGTAACTTTACCGTTTCGTCCGTGAGTGCCGGCAAGTGCTGTAACTGGAGTTGTGAGTGTTAACATTGTTGCTAATAATGTTATAGCTAAAATCTTTTTCATAATATTCCTAATCCTTTCCATATAAACTACAAAGACATTATATATTAAAAATGAGGTTTTGAGCTATAATTTTTTAAGATATATTGTTTAAAATATTTGTTCGAGATATAATAGAAATGTACGGATTTATCCGTTAGAGTTAGATTTTATACAGAAATAGAAAGAGATTAGTTTATTATGACAAGAGTACGTATTGCACCGTCTCCAAGCGGAAATTTACACATCGGAACAGCAAGAACTGCGTTGTTTAATTATTTATATGCAAAAAAGACCGGTGGAAAATATATTTTAAGAATTGAAGATACAGATGCAGAGAGAACGGAACAAGCTTATATTGATAATATTTATGACAGTTTAAAGGCATTGGGTTTATCATGGGACGAAGGTCCTGATATTGGTGGTGAATACGGGCCATACCAACAATCAGACAGATTTGATATCTATCCAAAATATGCTCAAAAACTTGTTGATGCCGGCTTTGCTTACGAGTGTTTTTGTACTCCGGAAGAGCTTCAAGCTGAAAAAGAAGAGGCTCAAAAAAATAAAGTTGCACATGTTTATTCAGGTCGTTGCAGAAATTTAACAGAGGAACAAAAAGAAACTTTTAGAAAAGAAGGTAGAAAACCTGCAATAAGATTTGATGTTCAAAAAGCTCAACAGGCGTTTCATGATTCAAATATTTTGAAATTTACAGACCTTGTAAAAGGTGAGTTGCATCAAGATATGAGTCTTATTGGTGATTTTGTAATTATGAAATCAAACGGTTCACCTACATATAACTTTGCCGTTGTAATTGATGATGCTTTAATGAAAATTTCTGATGTAATTCGTGGAGAGGACCATATCTCAAACACTTATAAGCAAATAATTATTTATGAAGCTTTGGGAATGGACGTTCCAAATTTTGGACATTTGGGAATGATACTTGCTCCTGATAAGAGCAAATTATCTAAAAGACATGGTGCAACAGCAGTTAGCGAGTTTGTTGAAAAAGGTTATTTGATTGATGCCTTGGTAAATTTTGTAGCACTTTTAGGCTGGGCTCCGTCAGATGGTGTTGAAATAAAATCGGTTGAAGATATTGCAAAAGATTTTAGAATACATGAAGTTTCATCTTCTAATTCAATATTTGAATATGATAAATTAAATTGGATGAATTCTCAATACATTAAAAAATTATCATTGGAAGAATTGGAAGAAAAATTAAAACCATTCTTGACAAAATATAATTTGAATGAATTAACAAAAGAGCAATTTGATAAAATGATTACAATTACTCGTGAACCTTTAACTATTTTGTCAGATATTACAGATGCCGTTGAATATTTCTTTGGCGAAGATGCAAATATTGATGAAGAAACTCAAACGAAAGTTCTTGATACCGAAACTTCACAAATTGTATTGAAAGACTTTGTCTCTCAGGCTGAGGGTTGGAACTTCGATGAGGAAACGTTGGAGAAAAAACTTGAAGAATTTAGAGGCGTTTATAAGGAAAAAGGTGTAAAACCAAAAGTTACAATGTGGGCAATCAGAGCTGCGGTAACGGGTAGAACTCGTGGTGCAGATATGGTTTCAATAATGTTGATTTTGGGTAAAGACAAAGTCCTAAGACGTTCAAAAAAAGCTATTAAATAGTTTATAAAAATAGTTTAAAAACTAGTGGCGAAGCTAAGCTTCGCCACTAGTTTTTTTTTATAAATAAATATTTTTTAAATGCTGAATTTTGAGTTCAGGTTTTAATATTATTGATATTGCATCAATTCTAAAGCCTTTATGTTTAATCTTTGTTTCTTGTAGGTATGAAAAAGCTCCCACTTTAATATTTTCATATTTTTTCTTGGTTATTGCTTCTAATGGACTTCCGCAGAAACTTGAAGAACGAGTTTTTACCTCGACAAAGACGATTGTGTCTTTATCTTTTGCAATAATATCTATTTCACAAAATTTTGAAAAATGCCTATTAGTATCGATTATTGAGTATCCATTTTTCTTCAAAAATTCTTGAGCAATCTTTTCGCCGTTAGCTCCAATTTCTTTTTTATTCATTTATTAATCCTTCGCATAAAACGAATCTGCCTAAAGGTTCAACTTCACAATAATTTTTAAGAGAGTCAACAAAACATTTATTGCTACAAAATCCACCTGAAAGATATATTTTTTCAGGCTTTTTGGCAAAATTCCAAGCATTGTAAGCAATTCCATGTACAAATTTAGAAATTGAAATCGCAGAATTACTGCCTTTTGAAATGTCGTCCATTATTTTTTCTAATCCGAAAATTCCACATGTTACTACAAATTTTTCAGAAGTAAAAGCTAGTTCTTTCGTTTTTACTCCATAAAATTTCATAAGCATTTCGACAGTTGCCCCGGTTGAGCTTGCACAAGAAGTGTTCCAATCCATATCTTGAAATTTTCCTTTTTGAAATCTTATCCATTTTGCATCTCTGCTTCCCATATCAAGAATTGTCGCATCATCATCAATTTCTAACTTTTTAGCTCCTGAGGCAAGTGCGATTATTTCATTTTCGTGGTTTTTATCTTCTTTTCCCATGTGTCCGCAGGTCTTTTCAAATTTGATATTAAGAGCTTTAACGTCTTTTGAGGGAATAACATAATATCTCTTTGTCTCAGTTTTTTTTACTAATTTACATTTTGGGTAAGTTTCTTTTAATGTCGAATTGTTTTTTCCCACCTCAATTATTTTTGAATAAGTTGTTCCTGCATCAATATAGTATTTCATTATCTCAACCTCAAGAAAGCTTCAATCTTTGCTTTTATAGAATTTGTTGCGTAATCGTCAATATCAATATAAAGTCCGTTGTATTTATTTGCTAAATATTTTGCAAGTTGAGACTTTGCACAAAAAGCTTGTGAATAAAATACAGTTGGAATATTTTTATCTACATACATTTCAAGTTCTATATCAGCTGGTGTTCCTGCTTCAACGCATCGTGTCCAACCGTAAACATGTGTATTATTAGGAAATAATTTTAAAATCTCTAAATCATTTGGTGGTACACCCCAAAATCCGAATTGTGGCTTGCATTGTTCATATTTTTGAAATTTAGGCTCAATAATATTGTCGGTGATTTTCGTTATTTTTTCATAAAGCGGTAGATTACTTGTTGATATAATAATTTCATTCTTATTTTCTTTTGATTCAAATTTACTTTCAATTACATCAAAGCCTAAATCTTTTAACACATGTCCGGCAAACCAACCGCTATCACATTTGTCTTTTCCTACGGTCGCAACAACTTTTATTATTTTATCTTTTAGATATATGACGTTATTTATAACATTTTTGATAATTTTGCAATATGCATCAGGTAAAATATTTACGTCAGGATAACCAAAATCAATATCCAAATCAAGCCATTCGGCATTAGGATATTGATTTTTTAAATCTTTTATAATATCAGGGGCAGGATATCCCCAAAAAGCAATAATATTTTTCATTTTACATTAAATGATTTCTCTGTATGAATCAGGACTATTTAACAAGTCATAATTTATTTCATTTTCGTTGTCAGCGATAGCCGCAGCAACAACCGCATCTGAAGTTACATTTAATGTCGTTCTCATCATATCTGTTAATCTTTCAACAGTGAATAAGAAAGCAAAACCTGCAACTAATTGTTCAGGACTTAAACCAAGTCCGTTTAATATTAGAGCAATTGTTATAAGACCTGCACCAGGGATTCCTGCACACGTACTAGATGCAACCATAGCCAAAAAGGCTATTTGAAGTAGTAAAAATGGTCCTAAATGAATACCGTAGGCTTGAGCCAAGAAAATAACTGCAACTACTTGTAGTAAGGCTGTTCCGTCCATATTAAGTGTTGCACCCAATGGAAGAACAAAACTTGAAACTTTATGAGAAATTCCACGTTTTTCGCAACAAGCAACTGTCAAAG
>JAGOIO010000069.1 GCA_017995595.1 bacterium
GAAGATTGGGTTTGCCCGATTTGCGGAGTCGGAAAAGACATGTTTGAAAAGAAATAGACAAAAAGACAGGCGAAGCTAAGCTTCGCCTGTCTTTTTATTCATTAAAATTATTTTTATATTAATAATACTTAATTCCACCGTCCATTATTGCTTTATAGGCACAAGCCATACCCGACCAAGAACTCGTAACATCTTTATTACAGAAATGAGCCAATGACTCTTCTACCGTAGAATATTTCTGATGTGTATCTATATAAGGTGTTGTATTAAACTTATTTATAGAAAATACAAATATATCTTTACTTACAGTATTTGGCTTTTTTGTACCATTTATATCAACAAAGATCTGAGAACAAAATTCATTATTATCATTCTTTTTATATAAAACGCCATCACATTGAGGGAGAAAAGAATTTACAATAAAAACAAAACCATCAGAAGTAACCAGTTTTGGTGCTGAAGAAATCAAATTTGGCTCACCTGAAAATGTTTGCCCTGACAAACCTGTTATCGTACTAGTTGAAGGTAAATAACAATCTTTCATTGTCTCCGCTGTTGTACAAGATTTTATAACATGCAAATATGTTTTTAAGACATCAGCAAAGCCCAAAGTATCGGTTGCAAGATCAGCCATACTACCACCGTTATCTTCTCGCATTTGTGCTGTTGCAGAGGAAATTACAGAGAATGCCTTTTGCAAAGCCGTATAAGCCTCACTTTTCTGGTTCTTTGCCATAAGTGTCGGAATAGTCATTGAAGCAACAATACCAATAATGCCAAGCGTAATCAATACTTCTGCCAAGGTAAACGCCTTAATTTCACCAAAAGTCTTACGCCTAGAGAGTTTTACCCCCCCCCCGAGGACATAATCCAGTAATATTGGTATTTTCCAGCATAGCTTATTCCTTTTCAATTTAGTTATGATACATTTATTATACCACTTTTTAAGAAATTTTCAACATTTGCAAAATTTTACAAAAAAAAGAGAGAGACTCGTATGTTTACGAGTCTCTCTCTTTTTTAATATTTTTAATTAGTCAATCTTCCAACTATTCAAATATTCTTCTTGTTCTGATGTCAAGGTATCAATTTTAACACCCATTGAATCAAGCTTCAACCTTGCAATATCTAAGTCAACTTCAATAGGAAGTGTGTATAATTTCTTATCCAATTTTCCTTTATTTTTAACCAAGAACTCAATGCCCAAAGCCTGATTTGCAAAAGACATATCCATAACACTTGCAGGGTGTCCTTCAGCAGCTACTAAATTAACCAATCTACCCTCAGCAACAACAAATATAGATTTTCCATTATCAAGTTTAAATTCTTGAAGATTTGGTCTAATTTGTTTAATTTCCTTAGTATGTTCCTTTAATCCTGCAATATTAATTTCCCAATCAAAGTGTCCGCAATTACCAACAAAAGAACCATCTTTCATATTTAACATGTGTTCTACGTCAATAACGTGTTTGTCGCCTGTTACTGTCATAAATATATCACCAACTTTTGCAGCTTCTGCAATCGGCATAACTCTATAACCGTCCATAACAGCTTCTAAAGCTTTTAGAGGTTCAACTTCGCAAACAATAACGTTAGCACCCATTCCTCTTGAACGCATTGCACAACCTTTACCACACCAGCCATAGCCTGAAATAACAACAGTTTTACCTGCAAATAAGATATTTGCAGCTCTCATAATACCGTCTAACAAACTTTGACCTGTACCATAACGATTATCATACAAATGTTTTGTCATACTTGTATTAACACCAACTGCAGGGAAAAGAAGTTTTCCTTGAGCTTCAAGAGCTTGAAGTCTGATAATACCTGTAGTTGTTTCTTCTGTTGAACCAATAACATTTTTTGCAAGTTCAGAATATTTTTCATGAATTGTAGCAACCATATCACACCCATCATCAATAACGATATCAGGTTTGTGATCTAAAGCTTGTTCTATGTGAGAACGATATTGTTCAATAGATTCACCTGCAACAGCAAGTGTTGGAATACCGTAATATTTAACCAAAGCAGCAGCAACGTCATCTTGAGTTGAAAGAGGGTTTGAAGCTACCAAAACAGCATCAGCTCCGCCTTCCTTCATTGCTACGCAAAGTGCAGCTGTTTCTTTTGTAACGTGAACACAAGCTGATAATTTCAAGCCTGCAAATGGTTTTTCTTTACTAAATCTTTCTTTAATCTTATTTAAAACAGGCATATCTTTCATAGCCCATTCAATATTATTTTTTCCTTGTTCTGCAAGGGATAAATCTTTAACATCGTATTTAATTTCAGCACATGGCATAAAAATTTCTCCTTTTATTTTCCTACACCTATTATGTTAGCACAAAGCTTCACCAGCGACACTAATTTTTAATTTATCTTCAGAAACATTAACAATCGCCCATCGAATTGGCTTAAATTTTCGTTTTAAAATCTCTTCTTCTATAAATTCATTAGTAACGGGTAAAGTAGTTTTTATCTCAAAAGTTTTAGTTATTACTGTCATTTTCAACCTTTTTATTTATTTCTTCTTTTGGTAAAACATCTGGCGTATCCTGAACAGTACCTGTTGAAACACCTGCAACCATAAGAGCGGCAGGAACAACTTTATTTAAAACACTTATCGGACTATCACCTTTTGCAACAAGAGAAACAGCAAGACATGTGTCATCAATATGAGCAGAAAAATCATCTATTCTAACATTTCTATTGTCATGTCTATGGAATAATTTATGATTTATTGCATTACTTACCTTATTTCCAACAACAATACCTGTAGCTAGAGAAATTGCAACAGAACCAATCGCAGGAACTGCTCTTACAATTTTATTTACATACTTTGGAATCTTTTTCTCTGCAGATTCTTTCATTTGTGGCAACATTGAATTAATTTTGTCAGTATTTTTCTTGTACAATGTTGAGCCGATATAGACACACGTCAAAGGGGTCATAATATTTCCAATCATTTGGATAACAGCTTCTCTTAACTTTGCTTTTCTGTTTTCTTTTTTATCAAAAACTAAACCTCCGGCAAGTCCACCGCCAACAGAACCTAGAGCTAAAAGTGGAATAGCTTTCTCATCATATTCTTTTATTTTAAAAATACCCCAATTCTTGGGACTTTCATGAAAGATTTTTGAGAGACTTAAAGAATAATTATTTTTTTTCATAATAAAAGCTAATGGAATAGAGACACCAATTAAAGTTGTACAAAAGACTTTCTTTAAAAGACTTTTGTCAGTTTTTTGAGGAATATCATATTTTTCAAAAGAAACACTATCATCATGACTGTCAGAAGATGTATCAACGCCTCTGAATGAAGCTTTGATTGAGCTATTTCCCATTGATGGGCAATTTTTATATGTATTAGATATAGCCTGAATTGTCATGAAAGACCTCACACATGGTGTACATACACATCATGATAAAAATCATAAAAATATAAATTGCTCTAGTATGTATAATTGTTTCAAAAAATTAACAATATCAATACAATCGACTAACGATTATATTTTGTTATTTCTTCAAAATATCTTTCTAAAGCCTTGTATCCCTCATATACTTCATTTGTTTTTGAAGCATATTTACTTGCAACGATATACTTTAATTCCTTGGCCCGAATTTGAATAATCTCATCAGCATCTTGACTTAAAAGTTCATTTGTAGCAGTTGACCATTTTTTTAAATAAGCCAACTCTTCATTTACTTGCTTAATAGTAGAACATTCAAGGGGAGAAAAATCATATTTTTGCAAAAGAGCCAATTCTGCATTTGTAATTCTGCTTTGAACCGCTTGAAACTTATAAATTCTTTTTATAATAACGTAATTATCAGCCACTCTTCTATGCGAATAAGGCACTTCACTTTTAGCCAACAACGCACTTGTAGAAAGAGACGTAAACTTATCATTTTCTTCTGATAAAGCACTTTCTATAGTAAATACAGGCATTGATAATTTTTTATTTTCAAAAAGTTTAGTAGTCATTTTATCTCCTCAAAGTATTATTATAATATATGACACAAATCAAAAAGTCATCAATTTTGAAATAATATTAAGAATAAGATTTACAAAAACATTTAAAAATAGCGTAATCATTCAAAAGTTATTTGTGCTACAATTTTGATATGAATTTAGAATATGTTGAGAATAAATTTGATACAATAGTAGTTGGAGCTGGTCATGCAGGAATAGAAGCAACACTTGCCGCTGCCAGATTGGGAGCAAAAGTTTTACTTTGCACTCTTAATCTTGACCATATCGGATTAATGCCTTGTAACCCGGCAATAGGCGGTCCTGCAAAATCAACTCTTGTTCGAGAAATTGCAGCACTTGGCGGAGAAATGGGCGAAGCTGCTGATGCAACTTATGTTCAAATGAAAATGTTAAACTCGTCTAAAGGTCCTGCAGTCAGAGCCTTAAGAGCTCAATCAGATAAAAAACAATACATGCATTATATGAGAAATATTATTGAAAGTACAGAAAATATTCATATACGACAAGCATGCATAACAGATTTAATAGTTGAAAACGGAGTATTAAAAGGTGCAATCGACCAATTTGGCATAGCATTTTACGCTCCAACAGTAATTTTAACAACAGGAACATCTCTTTCCGGAAGATGTTTTGTCGGACTAAAATCTTTTCCTGCCGGAAGAATGGGCGAACGCCCTGCAATAGGACTTTCTGACTCTTTAAAAAGCCTCGGATTTACAGTTAAAAAACTAAAAACTGGAACACCTCCGAGAGTTGATAAAAGAACTATTGACTATTCTAAAATGGATATTCAACCTGGTGATGAAATTTTAAACTTCTATTCTTTCAAACCTAATCGCCCTATAAGACCTCAAGTTCCTTGCTATCTTACAAGGACAAACGAAGAAACACACAAAATTATTCGTGCAAATCTTGACAAATCTCCAATGTATAAAGGTCTTATTCAAGGTGTAGGCCCAAGATACTGTCCTTCTATTGAGGACAAAGTAGTTAGATTTGCTTCTAACCCTTCACACCACATTTTTATTGAACCTGAAGGTTTAGATACTTACGAAGTTTATATACAAGGTTTTTCTAGCAGTTTACCCGCAGAAGTTCAAGTTCAAATGCTAAGAACTCTTCCCGGACTTGAAAACGCACATGTTATAAAACCTGCCTATGCTGTTGAATATGATTATATTCCAGCCGTACAAATAGAACACTCTCTTATGACAAAACAGGTAAAAGGTCTTTTTGATGCAGGACAAATTAACGGTACTAGCGGTTATGAAGAAGCCGCAGCTCAAGGGCTTATCGCAGGTATAAATGCTGTAAGATATCTTGATAATAAAGATTTACTGGAACTTCCAAGAAGTTCATCATATATCGGAACTTTAATTGATGATTTGGTTACTAAAGATATTCAAGACCCATATAGAATGCTAACTTCTCGCTCTGAATACAGACTACTTTTAAGACAAGATAATGCAGATGCAAGATTAACGCCTATCGGACACGATATAGGACTTGTCGATGAAACTCAATTTAAAATATTTACAGAAAAGCAAGAAAAAATTAATGCTGAAATTAAAAGACTTAAAGTCGCTAAAGCTTCAGCTGAAAATAAAGATTCCATAAATAAAATTCTTGCAAAATATTCAGAACACATTGACAGAGGAATAAAGCTTGAAGAACTTTTAAAAAGACCTAATATAAGTTATGAAATTTTAAAAGAAATTGATTCTGAAACAAATTCATTAGCTCTTTCTCGAGATGTTTATGAACAAGTTGAAGTTCTGATAAAATATGACGGATACTTAAAAAGACAAACAGAACAAGTAAATCAAGCAGGAAAATTAGAAAAAATAAAAATTCCTAAAGATATTGACTACACTTCTATTGAACATATTTCAACAGAAACCAGAGAAAAATTAGAAAAAATAAGACCAATAACTTTAGGTCAAGCTTCAAGAATTGGTGGAGTAAAGCCTGCTGATATTTCTATATTAATGGTAATGCTTGAAAAACATAATTTTGCGTTAAGTAAATAATTTGTCTCAAGTAAAATTCGTAATATAATAAAATAGAAAATGTTATACAAATTATAAAGAGAATAGGTATAGGGAGAAATATAAAAAATGACAGACAGACAATATGCACACGAACAAGATGCAAATATAAGACGTGGAAATTTTGATGCCGTACAAGATAATTTTACACCGGAACAAGTTAAAGCGGAGGCTTCAAGATGCTTGCATTGTAAGAATGCAAGATGCATAAAAGGCTGTCCGGTAAACATAAATATTCCTGAATTTATCGGTGCAATAAAAGAAGATAACATAGATAAAGCAGGTGAAATAATTAGAGAATCAAGTTTGTTACCATCTGTTTGCGGTAGAGTTTGCCCACAAGAAAAACAGTGCGAAGGCAATTGCGTATTAGGAATAAAAGGAAAGCCCGTTTCTATCGGAGCATTGGAAAGATACGTCGGAGATAATACAAACGCAAAAAAGACAGAAATAAAATCAACAGGTAAAAAAGTTGCTATAATCGGCTCAGGTTGTGCAGGAATAACAGCTGCAGCAGATTTGAAAAAAGCTGGACATGAAGTTGTAGTCTTTGAAGCATTACATAAGCTTGGCGGAGTTTTACGTTACGGGATTCCACCTTTCAGATTACCAAGAACCTTCTTGGATAGAGAAATTTCAACGCTAAAAGAAATGGGCGTTGAATTTCATACTAACGTAGTTGTTGGAAAATCAATAACTATAAAACAGCTTGAAGATGACGGTTTTGATGCAATATTTATTTGCTCAGGAGCTGGACTTCCTAAAATGCTTGGAATAAACGGAGAAAACTTAAACGGAGTCTTTTCTGCAAATGAATTTTTAACAAGAGTTAATCTTATGCAAGCAAACGATGAAGCAACACCAACTCCATTAAGAATTGGTGAAAAAGTTGCAGTTATCGGTGGTGGAAATGTTGCAATGGACGCAGCCAGAACAGCAGTCAGAGTGGGAGCAAAAGAAGTTACTATCGTTTACAGAAGAACAGAAGCAGAACTTCCAGCCCGTGTAGAAGAAGTTCGCCACGCAAAAGAAGAAGGTGTTAACTTTAAACTTCTTCATTCACCTGCAGAAATTACAGGAGAAGAGGGATACGTTAAATCTATCAAATTGGATATTATGGAACTAGGTGAACCAGATGAAAGCGGTCGCCGTCGTCCTGTATCTACAGGTAAAGCTGATGAAATGCCTATCGATACAGTGA
>JAGOIO010000070.1 GCA_017995595.1 bacterium
AATCCTTTGTGTTCACTGTTATTTTAACATATTTGAACAAAAAATCAATTTTTTAAAAGCATTTTTATCTGGTAGCTTTTTTTTCTGCCAAAAGATTGTGAGTCGGTCTTATAATTATTTCACAATTTTTTTCTATTCTTTCCAATGTAGTTTTTAAATTTTGAACAGCTGCATCTTCAGTTTTGCCAAAGCCTACTACATTTTTCATATAGCAGTTTGCGACATAAACTCTATTTCTGTTATTTTTGTAAACCATTGCAGGATATTCAACTGTTGTCATGATAAACCTCTCTTTATAATGACTCTTCCCTTTGTCCATTTTATTATGCAGGATTTTGACTTATAAAAACACATCTAAATGTATTATTATTTTTTTGTGATATAATGTCAAAAAAGAAGTGAGGCATAATGAAAGTAAGTGTTAAAGTCCCCGCTACAACAGCAAATTTTGGTTCAGGATTTGATTGTTTGGGCATGGCATTACCAATTTATAATATCGTAACAATAGAGGAGACTGTTCTCCCCGGTACCGGAATAGAAATAAATATTTTAAATGAAGCAGGTGTTGAGAATGAATCTGCAATAGAACACATTCCGACTGATGAAAATAATCTTGTATATAAGGCGATTGAAATGCTTTATAATTCAGTAGGTCAAGCTCCAAGTGAGTTGAAAATTACTGTAAAAACTCAGATTCCTGTAGCAAGAGGATTAGGAAGTTCTTCTTCTGTAATTGTCGGTGGACTTTTAGCTGCTAATAAGCTTTTAAGATTTCCTGCTGATGAGCCTGCACTTCTTTCTATTGCAACAGAAGTTGAGGGACACCCTGATAACGTTACGCCTGCTATTGTTGGTGGTTTTACACTTTCTTCATTAGAAGATGATGGAAGTATTGTTTATCGCAAGTTGGATTGGCCTGAAGAATGGGCGATTACAGTTTGTATTCCTGATTATGAGCTTGCAACTGATATTGCACGTTCTGTTTTGCCAAAAGAAGTTCCTCTTCAAGATGCTTCTTTTAATGTAAGAAGAATGGCTATGTTTATGGACGCAATTCAGCACCATGATTCTGACTTGATGAAATTGGCTCTTCAAGATAAATTGCACCAACCGTATAGAACAAAACTTGTTCCGGGGTTATCTGATATCATTAATAACTTAAAGCATGAAGAAAATGTTTTGGGGTGTGTATTAAGTGGTGCAGGTCCTTCTATATTGATTGTTTCTGAAAAAAATAATTTGGATAAAATTAAAAATATCGTTAGTGAGACTTGGGCAAATCTAAATGTTAAAACTGATATCAGAACTTTGAAAATTGAACAAGAAGGTGCAAAAATATTAGAGTCGGAGTCTGATTAATTCTAAATTTACAAATTTTAACAAAATCAACCGCCCGAATGAGTTATAAATACTAAACATAAGCTATATTTGTAACTAAATTGTTAAAAAATATTTTCAAAAATAGCAATAATAAAAATTCTTGAATTTTTATTGTAAAATATAAAATATGCGTATAATACAATGATGTCAGGAGGTATATGAGTTGGCATTAAAATCCCCTTTTACTGCGATACGAGACGGTAAAAAGCAGATACATTTAGGTCAGCATGTTTTGGCTGAATTCTTTGAATGCGACCCTAATATTTTGAATAATGTCGAGCTGGTTGAAAAACTTATGCTTAATGCGGCGTTAGAATGCGGTGCTACGATTGTTCAAAAATGTTTTCACATGTTTAACCCATACGGCGTTAGCGGTGTTGTTATTATTGCGGAAAGTCATCTCGCAATTCACACTTGGCCTGAACTTGGTTATGCGGCGGTTGATTTATTTACTTGCGGAGATAAGTGTGATCCGAAAGTTTCTTATGAATATTTAAAGAAAATGTTTAATTCTCAAAATGCTTCTTTTACAGAGCTTCAGAGAGGTATTATTGATGAAAAGACGTTCAAGGTCGTTGAAAAACCTTTCGAATTAGCAAAGCAATTTTAAATGATAAAAATATTAAACAAAAAAGCGACTAAAACTTTGTTTTAGTCGCTTTTTTATTATTCTTCATGTACTTCAGCAAGTATTTCTTTTTCGCCGTCAAACTTAGAAACAAAATGCAAATATCGTTCCATTCTCAATTTTAACCATGACAACATTGTGTCAGAACCTGATATTTTTATAATTCGCATTCTTGAGAAATGCCTGTATGTATGATTATAGCTTTCATCAATGTATGTCTTACATTTGCAATCAAGCTCTTCAATTAAGTCGTAAAGCGTTTTTAGCCATGCTGCTTGAACATGTGTTTCATTTACTTTGTACTCTAGAATCATTGGACATCTCCTTTTATCTATGATAACCTTTATAAAAATGGCGAGAAAACGATTTACTGATATAAATAGTATATACGTTTTATATTATAACAGGTTTTTTATAAATTTAAAGTGGTAAGGTGCATGAAAGTTTACAATTCTACAAGAAACGTTTGTATCGGAGAAAATATAGATATGGCTGATAACTTTATTAGTCGTACGTTTGGGCTTATTCCGAAGCAACTTTTAAAAAGCGGAGAGGGACTTGTAATAAAACCTTGTTGTTCAATACATACTTTTTTTATGAGGTTTGATATTGATGTGGTTTTTATAAATAAAAAAGGAAAAGTTGTAGCGGTTTATTCGGACGTAAAACCTTTTAGAATTTTGCCGATTCATATCAGTTCTTATTTCGTTTTGGAATTATGTTCAGGCGAAATTGAGAATAAAAATATTCAAAAAGGTGATATAATTCAACTATGAACGACGATTTAGCAGAAACATTACGACTTTTGCCTACACTTCCCGGGTGTTATCTTTATCATGATAAAACGGGAGAGATAATATATGTAGGAAAGGCGAAGAATTTAAAAAGGAGAGTAAAGAGTTACTTTAATAGAAGTCTTGATACTCCAAAACTTCAAGTTCTTGTTCCTCAAATTGAAAAACTTGAGTATATTATTACTAATACTGAAGTTGAGGCCTTAATTTTAGAATCGCACTTGATAAAAAAGCATCAGCCAAAGTACAACATCTTATTAAAAGATGACAAAAAATATCCTTATTTTTTAATAACAGATGAGGATTTTCCAAGGATTATTATTACCAGAAAACGAAATTTGAATATGTTGAAAGGTCGTTATTTTGGTCCATATACAGATATAAGAGCGATGCATTCTACGTTAGATTTTTTAAAAAAGGTTTTTCCATTAAAACAGTGTAAAAATCCAAAATTTAAGGATAGAGCATGTATTTATTATCAAATAGGAAGATGCCTGGCACCGTGTCAGGGGAAAGTTACTCCTGATGAATATAAAGAGCTTATAAATAAAGTAGAACTGTTTTTAACGGGACGACAGACTACTCTAATGAAGGATTTACAAGAGCAGATGCAGAAGTATTCAGATTGTTTGCAATTTGAAAAAGCCGGCAGACTTCGGGACAGTTACTTTGACTTGCAGAAGACATTGGAACGTCAAAAAGTCGTGTATGAAAATACGAAATTGAATGAAGATATCATTTCACTTCTTTCTGATGACGGAATTTTTGCGATTGTTATTTTAATGGTAAGAGAAGGTCGTTTAATTGATAAGAAAGATTTTATTTATACGGTTGAAGATGAGGATAGGACAGAATTTTTTGAAACATTTTTCAAAGAATATTATAGTTCGTTGACATTGGAATTTCCTGATAGGATTGTATCAAGGGAGCTTGAAGCGTTAGGTAATAAGACTTTGTATGAGGATTGGCTAAATATTTTATCTAAAAAAAATGTAAAAATCAGTTATGGAAAGAGCAAACAAGGTCAGGAACTACAAAGGCTTGCAGATAAAAATGCAGAGATTGTTTTAGGAAATGCAAAGATTGAAAAAATGTCAAAATTGAATGAAGATTTTAATGAGATAGGTTCTTTCTTGGCTGAAAAATTAAGCTTAAATAATTTTCCATATCGAATTGAGTGCTATGATATATCTCATATTCAAGGTACAAATACTGTTGCATCAATGGTTACGTTTGTTAATGGATTAAGTAAAAAATCTGCATACAAGAAGTTTAAGATAAAGCTTGCCGAGGGCAAGCCTGATGATTTTTTATCAATGCAAGAGGTTTTGACAAGGCGATTGATGCATTTAGGCGAAAAGAATTGGGAAAAGCCTGATTTAATTATCATTGATGGTGGAAAAGGACAACTTTCAAGTGTTATGGAAATTGTTAATGGGCTTGGTGTTTCCGGAATAGATTTTGTTTCACTTGCAAAAAGGCAAGAAGAGGTATTTTTGCCAAATTGTTCTGAGTCGGTTATGTTGCCCAGAAATTCAAGTGCATTATTTTTAATTCAAAGAATAAGAGATGAAGCACATAGGTTTGCAATAACATATCATAGGAATTTGCGTTCAAAGAGTATGACAAAATGAGATATAAATAAAAAAGTGCAATAGTTTAATATTGCACTTTTTTGTTGGTTTATAAAATAGTTTTTTAAATTACAGAACGGCACCTTTTGGAACAACTGTAACTCCGCTATCTGATACGAAGAAACCTCTTGAAATATCTTCATCTTTGTCAAATCCGATTTTTGTATAAGGTGGAATTTCTACATTTTTATCAATAATAGCTTTTTTGATTTCTGAATATCTTCCGACAGAAACGCTTTCCATTAAAATTGATTCAGAAACATTAGAGAAACTGTTAATTTTAACTTTAGGAGAAAGAACGCATCTTGAAATGCTTCCTCCGGAAATTATACAACCTTCAGATACCATAGAGTTCGTTGCCATACCGACTCTATCGCCTTCTTCCCAAACGAATTTTGCAGGAGGGAAGTTATAGTTAAATGTTCTGATAGGCCATTCTTTAGCGTACAAGTTCAATTCAGGATTGTATTCAAGTAAATCCATATTAGCTTGCCAGTAGGCATCAATACTTCCTACATCACGCCAGTAACCTTTTTCTGATTCATTAGCTCCCGGAACTTGATTTTCGTTAAAGTTGTAAACATATATATTTTTACCGCCATTTAAGAGGTTCGGGATAACGTTTTTTCCGAAATCATGGCTTGAAACTTGAACATCTGCATCTTGAATAAGTGCTGTAATAAGTGGATTTTTATTAAAGATGTAATTACCCATAGATGCAAGGCACATTTTTGGATTGCCCGGAATTGTTTTTGGTGTTGTCTTAGGTTTTTCAACGAAATTTGTAAGTTTCCAATTATCATCAACTTCCATAATTCCAAATTCAGAAGCTTCTTCAATCGGAATAGGAATTGCAGAAATTGTTAAATCTGCATTTCTTTTTTTATGGTAGTTAAGCATTTGAGCAACGTCCATTTTATAAATATGGTCGCCACCAAATACGCAGACATAGTTTGGATTTGCATCTAAAATCTGGTTAGCGTTTTGAAAAACAGCATCAGCAGTTCCTTTGTACCACTCATTTCCTGTTCTCATTTGTGCCGGAACAAGGTCAACATATTGGTTTAAGAACGGTGATAATGCCCAACCTCTTGTGATATGCTTGTTTAAAGAGTCGGACTTATACTGTGTCAAAACTTTAATTTTGAAGAACCCTGAATTAATAAAATTGTTTAGAACAAAATCTACAATTCTGTATCTTCCTCCAAAAGGTACGGCAGGCTTCGCTCTGTCTCGAGTTAATGGGTAAAGTCTTTTGCCTTCACCGCCTGCTAAAATCATTACTAATACATCTTCGTTTGTCATTTGTACTCCCTTACTACTTTTCTGATTATAATATAAATCTTTAATAAAGTCTCTAATACTAATTGATGAAATTTTAATAATTTTTGTTTTTTTTCAAAGTCCTTCTTATTGTTTTTTACCCGATTATGTGCAAAAATTAACATGTTTTTTAAAAAAGGTTAAAAAAATGTTATTAGACGGCTCAATTTCAAGTAAAAAGACTGACTTGCTTATTGAAAATTTTATAGAGCTTGTAAATTCCGGGGTAGATAGCTCTGAAATCCTTGTTATTTTGCAAAATTCAAGTAAAAAAAAGAATTTTGTTGATAATGTTTTGGAAAAAGTTACAGTTAATGCTCTTTCCAAATTAAATGTATATTCTTTTTTCGGTCTTGTCTATAATACTATCTCTGACAACTGGGTAAAAATTGAGAATACAATTCCTTTTGGAAAACCTTCTATTTTACCGAACTTGGTAGGAATGGAAGTTTCTCAGTTTATTTTAAGGGATATAATTTCTGAAATAAAGTTTGAGGGATATAATTCAAAAAAATCTCTTTTGCACCAATTATTTCGCAGGTATTCCTTAATCGTGCAAAATAATTTGTCTGATAATGATGTTAGGTGGCGTTCTGAAAAAGTTTTAAAGGAAGGGTTTTCAGAAGATGCAAAACTTGCTCTTGATATGTTTAAGAGAGAAACTCTTAAAGTTAGAGGCTTTGATTATTTGAGGCAAGGGCTTATTTTTAATTACATTTATAAAAATACAGATTATTTTTCAAAAATAAAATACTTATTTTTAGATGACGGAGATGAAATAACACCTATTTGCCTTGATTTTATTAAATGGTTAAAACCTCAAATTAAAAAAGTTTTTGTCGGCTATGATAAAATGGGCGGAAGTCGTTTAGGATATTTAAGTGCGGATAAATCTGTGGGAAGAGAGTTTGAAAAAATTTTTGGAGAAGAGTCAACGAAACTCGTTTCAAATTCAATAATGCAGAAAGATTCAGAAATTATTTTTGATAATGTCCTTTCAGGTAGTGCAAGTAAGTTGCAAAATATTTTGTTAAATTCAGTTTCAAAAAGACCGCAGATGATTGATTGTGCAGTAAAAAGAATTAAGGATTTAATAGAACGAGGAGTTAAACCCTCTCAAATTGCTGTAGTTACTCCTGTTGTTGATGATATGCTAAAATTTTGTCTAAAAGAAAATCTCTCGAGTTATTGGTTGAAGTTGAAGTTTTTATCAGGAAGTGAAAAATTGGCTCAAAAAAGATTTGTTTTGGCGACTTTAGCAATACTAAAGCTTGCTGATGAAAATCCTTGTTTGGAACTTTCAGAAATAGATGTGAGGGCTATTATTTCAGGTGTTTTAGAAATTCCTATAAAATATTGCGATAAAATTTTGCTAAATTTTAAAAAATATAGGAAGATAAAATCTTTTGAGTTTAAGAATAGTGAATATACAGAAAAGTATGAGAAATTCGTTAAATTATTGGGAAAACTTCAATC
>JAGOIO010000071.1 GCA_017995595.1 bacterium
ACCAATCGTAACTGATATTCACGCACCTGAGCAGGCAAAAATCGCATCAGAAGTCGCAGATATACTACAAATTCCGGCTTTTTTATGCAGACAAACAGATTTACTCGTTTCAGCAGGAAATACAGGGAAAATTGTTAATATAAAAAAAGGTCAATTCCTTGCACCTGAACAAATGAAACCTTTAATCAAAAAAGTAGAAAATACTGGAAATTCTAACATTTTGGTAACTGACAGAGGTACAACTTTCGGATACAACAACTTAGTAACTGATTTTAGAGCAGTTCCGATTATGCAAACTTTTGGCTATCCTGTTGTATTTGATGCAACACATAGCGTTCAACTTCCTGGAGCTAACGGCGAATGCTCAGGGGGAGACAGAAGATTCGTTCCTGTACTTGCTCGCTCGGCAATGGCTGCAGGTGCTAACGCTCTGTTCTTCGAGGTTCACCCTAATCCGGACAAAGCACTTTGCGACGGAGCAAATATGATTTCACTTGATAGTGCTGAAGCTCTATTTAAAGTGTGCAAAGAAATTTTTGAATTGGTAAGAAAATAAGATGATTATAAAACAATTTATTCAAGGATTTTTGGACAACAATAACTACTTACTTATTGACGAAGACTCAAAAGAAGCGGTTTTGATTGATTGTACTGAAAGAAATCAAGAAATTGAAGATGCAATAAAAGATTCAGGTGCAAAATTAAAATACGTATTATTTACGCATGGACATTTTGACCACATTTTAGGCGGAAAATATTTTAGAACAAAATACGGTTGTAAACTTCTACTACACAAGGACGACCAAATTATTCTTGACAATATTGAAGAATTTATTGGCGGTTTCGGTATGGTTATTGATGCGAATCCTCCTAAAATAGACGAATATATTGACGAAAATTCAAAAATTTGTTTCGGCAAAAATGAAATTTCCGTAATCCATACCCCCGGGCACACTCCAGGTGGAGTTTGCTACAAAATAGACAAGTACTTGTTTTCAGGCGATACTGTTTTTTGCGAAAGTGTCGGAAGAACAGACTTGTTTGGCGGAAGTTTTAGTGATATAAAAGAAAGTGTAAACAAAATTCTTAAACTCGATGACAAAACTCTAATTTATACAGGACACGGCAGACCAACTACCATTGAACACGAAAAAGAATTTAACGAAATTTTTAATATGTAATTTTCAAACAGGAGAAGATAATGAAAGAACAACTAGAACGTATTTTTGAAAACGCAAGTAACGATATAGAAAATGCTAAAAACTCAACAGATATAGAAGAGGTTAAAAATAAATATTTAAGCCGTAAAGGTGAATTAAACTCAATAAAAAAGAATTTGAAAGACCTTTCTCCAGATGAAAAAAGAGTTATAGGTTCTCTTGCAAACGAAATAACGCAAAAACTTGAAAGCTCTATTAAAGAAAAGTTTGAAAAAATCTACAGACAAGAACTTGATGTTAAATTGCAAAAAGAAAAAATTGATTTAACTCTTCCAGGTAAATTTACACCTGTCGGAAAAGTTCACCCGATAACTTCAACAACAAATGAAATTGTTGAAATTTTCCAAAAGTTAGGATTTTCACTTGCTGACACAAAGAACGCACCGGAAGTTGAAACTGAATACTACAACTTTGATATGCTAAACTTTGCTCAAGACCACCCTGCTAGAGATATGCAAGATACTTATTACACAAAACTTGCTCCAAATGTTATTTTAAGAAGTCAAACTTCTAACGCTCAAGCAAGAACTCTAGAAGTCATTAAACCTCCTGTTCGTGTTATTGACCCTGGTAGAGTTTATAGAAATGAAACGGTCAATGCAAGAAAAAATAACTTCTTTCACCAAATAGAAGGTCTTTATGTAGATAAAGGCGTAACTTTCGGAGATTTAAAAGGTGTTTTGAATGAATTTATCAGACTTTACTTCGGTTCTAGCCGTAATACAAGGTTCAGAAGCAGTTTCTTCCCATTCACAGAACCAAGCGTTGAAATAGACGTTGAATGTATCATGTGCAAGGGTAAAGGTTGTAGAACTTGCTCTCAAACAGGTTGGTTAGAAGTTCTTGGTGCAGGAATGGTTGACGTAAATGTTTTAAAATCTGCAAATATTGACCCCGAAGTTTACACAGGCTTCGCTTTCGGTATGGGCGTTGAAAGACTTGCCATGTTAAAATACGCTATTGATGACATTAGACTGTTCTTCAATAACGACGTAAGATTCCTTAATCAATTTTAAATATTAAATATTTGCAATTAACGTATTAATATCAATTTCCAAAGCTTTTGCGATATCAACTATCTTTAAAATAGTTGCATGCTGCTTTGCTGTCTCTATCATACTAATTGTATTTCTCGAAGTATTTACGATTTCAGCAAGTTCCTCTTGAGACAAGCCTTTCTTAATACGTTCCATCTTAATATTTAAACCTAATTGTTTTAATCGTTCATCTCTCATATTTACAAATTATCGTATTTTACAATGTTTTTCTACATTATATACAAGTAATTTGACAGATATATATGTTATTGTATAATATATATATGATATTTACACAAAATACCATACAAAATTTTAAGGAGAATGCTATCAACTAAAAATTCAAAAAGTCAGATAATGACAATCCGAATGCGTTTGCTATTGCAACTACTTTTGAAAAGACGACATCATTTTGAGCAGTTTCTATATGACCAATAGTTGAACGAGGAATATTAGAATAGTAAGCCAAATCATCTTGAGTAAGCCCTTTTTTCTTTCTCAATTCTTTTATTCTAGCTGCAAGTTTTTGTAACATATACTTGTTCATTTTTAAATTGTCCGCTATAATAACAAATATGACAAATCGCCACACGGACAATATATGAGATGAAATACTATTTCATAAATTAAAACAATACCTCCAAGCGAGATTTAACCAAAATATAGGAGAAAGTTAATGCCAAACTACAAAAAAGTATTACTAATAGATTTAGACGGAGTTCTAAATGAATATCGAGGTGATTTTGATAAAGATTTTATTCCACCGATAAAAAGTGGAGCAAAAGATTTTATTAAAGAATTAGCAAAAACTTATGAACTAAGACTATTTACAACCAGAAACAATCTCTTAGCTTCAAAATGGTTAGTAGAAAACAAGCTTGACGAATTTTTTACAGAAGTTACGGACAAAAAAGAGCTTGCATGGTTACAAATAGATGACAGATGTGTAAATTTTGACGGAAATTACGAGCATCTTTTAAAGAGCATAGAAAAATTTAAACCTTGGTACAAGTAATTCACACCAAACCCTCTCTTAAAGCTTTGACAGCAGCTTGAGTTCTGTCATCTACAACAAGCTTTTGAATAATATTGCAAACATGAGCTTTTGCCGTATGCTCGCTAATAGTAAGTGCCTCTGCTATTTGACTGTTTGATTTCCCGTCAACAACAAGCTTTAGAACTTCATATTCTCTTTCCGTCAAATTTGCATGGTGTGCTTTAAAATTTGCACGAGACATTTGACGGGGCGGAATTATTCCTGAATTTTTATCTCTAATAAAAGGGACTGCCTTTGAATCAAGCCACATTGCACCATCTTTAACTGTTTTTATAATCATTACAAGATACTCCGTATTAATATCTTTCATAACATAAGCATTTGCACCTGCAGTTAATGACTCTGTAACTTCTTTTTCTGAAATATGTGAAGTCAGCATAATTACTTTTATATTTTCAAATTGTTCAATAATTTTTTTTGTAGCTTCTATTCCTGACATATCAGGAAGTCCAATATCCATTAAAACCACTTCCGGTTTCATCAATCTGCATTTTTCTATTGCATCTTTACCATTTTGAGCTTCTGCAACAATTTCAATATCCTTAAAATCTTCGAATAATGCCCTAAGCCCTACTCTCATTAATTTATGATCTTCTACCATTAAAACTCTAACCATAATACCTCTCCTTAACTTTTTCTTGTATTTTATGGTGTAACTTACAAAAAGTAATCAGGAAAACTCGATTTTTCAGTACCAATATTATGCTTTGACGAGTATGAATATAAATTTTAAATATGAAGATTTTTATCATTTATGCAATTTTTATAAAATTTTGCTAAACTTTTTTTATGAAATTAAGAGAAATCTATGCAGAAAATGGTAATGACTGCAACGAAAAAGAAATAAATAAGAGATTTATTAAAAAACCAACAGTATCTTTTGAAGTTTTCCCGCCAAAAAATGACGTTGACGGAGAAAAAGTCGAAAAACTTATTAAAAATTTAGAAATTTTAAAAAAATATAACCCGGCTTTTATATCGCTAACTTATGGTGCAGGAGGAACTACCAGAGAAAATTCTATTGAGATAATAAAACGCATACAAAAAGAACTCAAACTAAATATAATGCCACATTTTACGTGCGTTGCGACAAAGAAAAATCATGTTGAAGAATATTTGAAAGAGATTCAAGCCCTTGGCATTGAAAACATTTTAGCACTTAGAGGTGATATTCCTGAGGGATTAAATGATTCAGATTTTGATTTTCATCATGCAAACGAAATTGTAAAATTTATACATTCCAAAACAAACCTTTCTATAGGAGTTGCAGGATATCCTGAAGGGCATATTTCTTGCAATAACTTTGATTTAGATATGAAATACTTAAAACAAAAAGTTGACAGCGGAGCAGATGTTATTTTTACGCAAATGTTTTTTGACAACGAAAAGTTTTTCGCATTTAGAGACTACGCAAAAAAAATCGGAATAAAAAATCCTATTATTGCAGGGCTTTTACCGGTAAAAAGCTTTACTCAACTTGAAAAAATGCTTTCAATGGGAAGAGTAACTCTACCTAAAAAATTTGCAGAAATATTAGAGAAACACAAAGACAACCCAGATGATATAAGAAAAATCGGAATTGATTTTACAACACAACAAGCTCAACAGCTTGTTGATAACGAGGTTTCAGGACTTCATTTTTATACGCTTAATTCTTCTAAGTCAATTTGTGAAATCTTAGATAATTTTTATATGTAAATTAAAATTCCTCATCAAGAGTGATAAATTTAAAGTTTTTTGCATCAAATAAACCTTTATCACTTAATTTTAAATCAGGAATAACCAAAAGAGCCATAAACGACATTGTCATAAACGGGTCAGTTAAAGCTGAGTGCATTTTTTTAGTTTCTTTTTCAATCTGAATATATCGTTCTGCGACATTAAAAGCACCTTTATTTGACATCAATCCGGCAACAGGAAGAGGCAAAACATTTTCTACACCGTTATGAACAATAGAAAGACCGCCCTTATGCTTTATAACAAGATTTACTGCCTCATTTAACTCTTTGTCATTTGTTCCTATTGCAATTATATTATGGGAATCATGTGCGACAGAAGAAGCGATTGCACCTTTTTTAAATCCAAAACCATTTATAAAAGCTACCGTAGGTTTTACATCAGCATATCTGTTTATAACCGCAATCTTCAATATATCACGCTCTACATCAGAAACCACCTTACCATTTTGAACCTTTGGTTCTAAATACAATCGTTTTGTAATAAGTTGACCGTTACCTGCTTTGATTACATTTATTTTTTTGCCTGTATAATTGACTTCATAATCTTTTATCGTCTTATATTTGGCTTTAAAATTATTAATAGCATCATTTTTTACTTTTTTAATCAAAGACCAGCCATCTTTGCAAACTATTTTTCCGTTTATAACAGTCTTTAATACGTTCATAGATAGCAAACCGTCAACTTCTATAAAATCAGCCTTATCCCCGAGTTGCAACAATCCTATATCCAAATTATAGTGTTTAACAGGATTTACGCAAGCACATTGAAGAACTTTCATTTTGTTATACCCAAGTTGAATAGCACGTTTAACCAAAAGGTCAATATGCCCTGCAACAAGGTCGTTTGGGTGTCTGTCATCACTCGAAAACATACAAGAATCAGGATACTCTTCAATCAAATCACGCAATGCCTCAAAATCTTTTGCCGCAGAACCTTCTCTGATTAAAATTTTCATACCCAGCTTAATTTTTTCTAAACCCTCTTCATAAGTATAAGCTTCATGGTCTGTTGAAATTCCTGCATCTACATATTTTTTCAAATCTTCACCGCTAAGCCCGGGAGCATGCCCGTCAACAGGCTTGCCATTTTTAAGAGAAGCATTGATTTTTGATAAAACTTCTTCGTCATCAGAAATTACACCCGGGAAATTCATCATTTCACCCAAGCATTTAACTTCAGGTTTCGCCATAAGAGCTTCAACATCTTTAGCTGAAAGATTTGCACCTGTAGTTTCAAAAGGCGTTGCAGGAACACAAGATGGAACTGCAAAATAGAATTTGAACGGAACTTTACTTCCGTTTTTAATCATAAAATTAACACCATCTATTCCTAAAACATTTGCAATCTCATGAGGGTCTGCAATTACACCAATCATTCCGTTTGTAACCGCAGTACGTGCAAATTCTGAAGGAATAAGCATTGAACTCTCTATGTGAATATGAGAATCTATAAATCCTGGAAGTATATATGTATGATAAATATTGTCATTTTCTGTTATTTTAAAGATTCTACCGTCTTTTACTTCAATTTCACCCGAAAAAACTCTTTTATTGACTACATCAATTATATTTCCTGCAATTTTTTTTATATTTTGAATTTTTAGTTCACTAACTTTTTCAGCTTCACTATTAATCATTCGTTATCCTTCAAAAAAAATATTTAATCAATTTTAACACGAACAACCAAAACTGCAATTTAATTTACAAATAATTTATACTCTAATTAAGACAATAGCACATATTTTAAAAAACTCATTTCTAAATGTGAATCAAACTCAATTTTGTTCATTATTTTGCGGTTTGATTGGTAAAAAAGTATATGCATTAAAATCAACAGACCCATAAATTAGCTTAATATATTTATCATTATAAGGAATCAACTGAACAAAGTTTATCGAACTTTGACCATAATCATTTTGAGTTTCCTCAGCGGGAACTTTCGCAACACAAGTGTAAGATTGATAAAAACTTATAAAAATTTTACCATCTGTTTTTTCACCTACTATTTTGTAATGCCCAATAGGAATATCGTTGCCATTTTGGTCTAAAAGCGTTATTGGTAAGCCTAAAAGAAGATTTTTTTCAGCAGTTTCTCCAATATAAGAACCTGCATCATTATTCTTCATATCTTGTCCTTTAAATGGTTGATTTTTT
>JAGOIO010000072.1 GCA_017995595.1 bacterium
ATTGGGCATTGAAGCATTATTTAGATAATATTGATATGGAATATTTTGGCTTTTGTCGATATGATTCTTTTTTGGATTTTTCAGTTCATTCTTTTGCAGACGTACCGTTTAAACCTTTGATGATTACTGATTTTGAAAAAATATTTAATGATTATAGTGATGAAAGAATTTATGAGGAGGTAAAAAACTATGATGTTGTTACCTCAAGTGCTGTTCAAAATATACAAGATTTGAAATATAAAACTGAACTCTATGAAATTATAAGGAAGAAAACCCCTGAAATGAATGAAATCCTAAGTGTGATAGAAAAATCAGGAAGCGTTTTATCAGACTTGGCTTTTGTCATGAAAAAAGAATTGGTAAAAGAATATTTGAACTGGAGTCTTGAGATTATTTTTGAATTGGAAAAATCTCTCGTAGGCAAATCATTAGAGAATAATACGATAGAAAGCCTATCTTCAATACTTTTGGAAAGTTGGATAAAATTTAAAAATTTAAGTCAAAAGGTAACAACAAGTGTTTCTGTTCCAATGGACGGAATTTAGAAGAAGTTAAAGGTTTGTATTTAGCATTCGTTTCTGTTATTCTGAAACGGTAGGAATTGCAAATTGGTTGGCAGTGTAAGAAAAAGAAAGATAATATATGGATAGTATGAATGAATTTCCATTTGAATTAGATGATTTTCAAAAAGAGGCTTGTGAACACATAAACAATGGGAAAAGCGTTGTTGTTTGTGCCCCAACAGGTGCAGGAAAAACAGTTATTGCAGAACATGCAATATATAGAGCTTTGGCAGAAAGTGCAAGAATTTTCTATACGACACCTTTAAAAGCTTTGTCCAACCAAAAATTTAGTGATTTTGCAAATAAGTTTGGCGTAAATAATGTAGGTCTTTTGACAGGTGATACTTCAATTAATAGAAATTCTCAAATTGTTGTTATGACGACAGAGGTTTTCAGAAATATGCTTTACGGCACAAATTTTGGCTCTGTTACTGAAAACTTAAAAGATGTCAAGTACGTTGTACTAGATGAAGTTCACTATATGAATGATGAACAGCGAGGTACTGTTTGGGAAGAAAGTATAATTTATTGTCCGACAAATATTCAAATTATTGCTCTTTCAGCTACGGTTGCAAATGCAGATAAATTAACTGAATGGATTAATACTGTTCATGCTAAAACTGAGCTTGTTGACACTGATTTTAGACCAGTTCCTTTAAGATTTTATTATTTTGATAGCTCAAAACCAGATGATATTTTGCCATTGTTAACTCCGTCAGGTCAATTAAATTCAAAAATTAAGCCTGAAAAAAAATTGAGATTTAAAGACAGAAAACGTGTTCAGCGAAGTGTTGTAAAAGATGTTGTAAATGCTTTGCATAGAAAAAATATGTTACCTGCAATTTATTTTACATTTTCTCGTAAAAAATGTGATGAACAGATGGAAAAATGTTCAAGTCTTTGCCTGGTAACCCCACAAGAACAACGTGAAATTAAAGCTATGGTTGATGAATATTTGGCAGAAAATCCATATTTGAACAATAATAAGCATATTGAATACATCTTAAACGGTGTTGCTTCTCACCACGCAGGATTGTTGCCGGGGTGGAAAGTCTTGGTTGAAAAACTTTTCCAAAAAGGTTTGATTAAAGTTGTATTTGCGACAGAAACCCTCGCTGCCGGAATTAATATGCCTGCAAGGTCAACAGTTATAAGTTCAATAAGTAAGCGTACAGATAGCGGTCATAGAATGCTTACGGCAAATGAATTCTTGCAGATGTCAGGAAGAGCAGGTCGTCGTGGTATGGACGAAGTCGGATATGTTACTGTTGTCGGAACAATGTTTCAAACTCCTGATGAAGTTGCCGAACTCGTTTTGAGTGATTCAAATCCTTTGGAAAGCAGATTCTCTCCAAGTTATTCTATGGTGCTTAATCTTTTACAAAGATTTAATCTTGAAGAAGCTAAGGAGCTTATTTTAAAAAGCTTTGGTTATTATTCTTCAAATACAAGACTTACTCCGTTGTTGCTTGAACGAGATGAAGTTCAAGGTGCGATTGATGAATTAAACAACTTTAGTTGTCAGTATAAGCTTTCTACTAAGGATTTGTTGGATTATAACAAAGTTAGAGAATTGTATGTTACAAATAGGCAGACTTTTAAAACAATTCAAAAACAACACAGGTCTAAAAATCAGCAACTAAGTCCTGAAGCTTCTGAATTTGGTCGTCAAACGAAGGCTCAATTGTTTAAGATGCATTCTTATGAATGTGATACTTGTCGTGTGTTTAAAAAACACATGAAGCAATTAGATTTATTAAAAAGATATCAAACTAAACTGAATAAGTTAAATAAAGATATTGAAAGAGAAAAAGATATTTTTTGGAATAGATTTTTATCTCACCGTGCCGTTTTAAAAGAATTTGGATATATAAAAGAAGATTATCCTACAGAAATAGGTAAGATGACCTCTCAAATAAGAGCTGAAAACGAACTTTTTGTTGCAGAAATTATAAATGCAAAAGTTTTGGATAATTTAACTGCAGGTGAACTTGCAGCTGTTGTTTGTGCAATTACGACAGAGGATTTGAGAGCTGAAATGTTTTGCCATACGCCAATTTCACCAAATGTTAGAAAAACTTTGAATTTGATTAAGAATATAAAACGAAAAATAGAAAAAGTTCAAAATGACCATGATGTAGAGTCTGCGATGTATATAAATTCTTATTATTCATCAATGATAGAAATGTGGGTTAATGGTGCTGATTGGGAATCTATTATGTCTGAAGTTGAAATGGGTGAAGGTGATGTTGTGCGTGTATTTAAACGTACAGTTGATGTCTTACGCCAGCTTTGCGTTATAGATAATATTTCTGAAGCTCTCGTTCAGACGGCAAGAACTGCTGTAGATGGAATTTTACGTGAACCCATTGATGTAGATTAATAGAGCATATTAATAAGTTTTTTATGCAGTTCTACGTTGTGTACTCGTATGAAATTAACTCCTCTTTCAATTAAAATTGAATTTAATGCGAGTGTGAAAATGTCTTTTTCTTTATTATCGGCGTTTTGCATATCTAAAAGACTTTTTCTTGAAACTCCATACATAATAGGGCAATTTAGACTTTTAAATTCTTCTGCTCTCTTTATAAGTTCAAAATTATCTTCTCGAGTTTTTCCAAACCCTATTCCAACGTCAAGAATTACGTTTTTAGAACTTATTCCTGAGGCTATTGCAAAATTATAGCGTTCTTTTAAATCGTTAAAAATTTCTTCTGTAACATTTTCATAATGTGGTGAAACTTGCATGTTTTCAGGTGTTCCTTTTGTATGTTGAATAATTACTGGACAATTAAATTCCGCAACTACTTTTACAAGGTTAGAGTCATACTCAAAACCTGAAACGTCATTTATTATGTTTGCACCGTTATCTAAACAAATTTTAGCAACTTCTGCACTTCTTGTATCAATGCTTATTGGAGTATTTATTCCTTGTTCTTCTGTGAATTTTAATAAGGGTAAAAGCTTTTCAATTTGAGCATTAGGGCTTATTGGAGTTGAAAAAGGCTTTGTTGACTCTGCCCCAAGTTCAATTATGTCTGCACCGTCTTTTATTAATTTTAAAATATGATTTTTAGCCTGGTCTGTTTCAAAGAAATCTCCGCCATCTGAAAATGAGTTTGTAGTTACATTTACAACTCCGACAATGTATGGACGAGAAAAATCGAAAATCGTATTTTTTATTTTTATTGGTGTTAATTTAAAATCTAAAGTGCTTTCAAGTTCCTCTGCAAGATTCTTCATTTTAAACGGTTGAGTCTTTAATTTTTTAGTAATTTTTCTTATTGTAGAAACGCTACCTCCAAGTATGCAGTCCGTTTTATCAGTATTAGCCGTCAAAATATCTCGGTGAACTCCGCAATCAGCACCGAAAGAAATTGCGGTTTGTTTTAAGATGTTTGCTTGTGGTAAGGTTAAATCAAAAATTTTAAAATTTTTGTACATGTATTTTTCACTTGCAATATTTATGTAGGTTTTAACAAAACCTACATTAGCAAGCTCATTTGTCATATCTGTATTTTTTATTTCTTTAAATTTAAAATAATTCATACTTGTAGTTTAACCAAAAATAAATAATGGTACAAGCTAAAAATGTAAATAAAATGCAAAAAAAAAGGATTTGCTTTAAATGTAGCAAATCCACTCTCTCAACTTTTCTTTCGAAATTTTTAAACTTTCTTACTCAAATTTTTTCCTGTTGAATAAATACTAGAAAAATTTGTTGCACAAGTCAAAACTGCAAAAATTCCACCAACAACGCCTGCCATTTTTCCTAAAGTTTTTCCAAGAAATTTAGTAATAGGTCCTTTTACAAACTTAGGATTAACAACGTAATCGCTGGTTTTAGCAATTTCTTTTGTGCATTTAGAAACGCTGTTCAGGGCTTTTCCACCACGGGTAAGAACTACAGCACTGCCGGCACCTATAGAGGCATCAACTGTGGTATTTCTTTTTTTATCAGAATTTACCTTGTCAAAGGCTTCTTTTCCTCGAAATGTTTGCGTATTATAATTTGTTTTAATTGTTCCTGTTACTGAAGGTATCATTAGTCAATGTCCTTTTTATATTCATTTTTTTTCTTAATTATACCTGCACTCTCTGCTCCCGCAGAAATAGCTGAAGCTCCGCTTGCTACTGAAATGAAAGCTTCTTTACCTTTAGTTTTAACTTCGGTTTTCGCTTTATCATAATATTTTTTTGCAGTTTTAAAAGATTCTGTACTTTTTAATTTTTCGTAGTCTGAAAGAACAGTTTTTCCAAAATCTGATTGTTTAAGTTCTTTATATTTTTTTTCTATATTCTTTCCCGTTTTAGACTTTTTTGCTGAATTATACATTGTAACAACTAAGTCTTTCCCTGAATTATACGCAGATTTTGCTTCTTTTTCCAAATTTGCAACGGACTTATTTTCTCTAAGTTTTGCAACTGCTTTAAAGCTTAGTTCTAATCCGTATTTCATTGAAATTCCGCCTAAAAGTCCTGCTCCGAGAACTTCACCGATTCTTGCGATTTTTTTTAGTAAAGATGGAGAGTCTTTGTCTTTTGACATTCTTCTGAATTCATCTTTTGTCTCTAAAATCTCTCTTTTGGAACGCTGTGCTTCTTCATAATCACTTCCGTAATTATTACTATCATCATTTGCATAATCGAAATCTTCATTATCACATTCAATTTCTTCGTCCGGTTTATATGATGTTCTTTTTGAAGAAAATGAAATGTTATTGTTACTATATGGTTTAATTTGTTGTATCATAATTAACTCCGAAATAACCTCTAATCATTTTACTGAAAACCTGAAATAATTTTTTTTGCTATATTGTTTTGTTTTTTTACATGTTTAGCAAGTAATACTCTTTGCCCATGATTATTGCACGCAAAAGACGAAAAGTAAATAGTTTATGAACCAAGTGGTGCAGAACGCTTCATATATTTTTTATACTGTTTGATATTCTTTTTAGTTGTCTTTTTCATTTCTTTTATTTGACGTTTTACAATTCGTTTTTTTGCTTTAATTTCTTTCTTTGTAATCCTTTTTTGAATTTTTTCTTGCTTCTTTTGAGTTTTCTTAATTTGTTTTTGAGAATCTTTAACTACGACAGGATTGACAACACCTGTTTGAATAAGATGAAATCCACTTGATGCGATTGTTGAACCGCAAGAATATCTGGAAATTAAAGTCGGTTGAGTTCCATCAGTTCTTATTTTCCAATTCCCCAAGAAAAACGGCTTTGAGCCTGTAAATCCGTAAGCTTGAACAATTATTTCTTCCGGATTGTCTGCATTAAATCCTATTGGGAAAATATCCCAACGCTTTAGATTAAGTCTTAAAAATGCATATCTTCTCCAGTATTTTTTTATAGCACTCCTTAGGTTATCTGTCCTTATTGCTCTTTGTTCAGCAAAATCATATATCCATAAATTTGTTTGCCAAATTCCATCGTTAACGTATCCTATTTTTTCTTTTGCAAGAAGCTTTGTACCGTCAGGTGAAAAATCAATAGGAGTCATTGTTCTGAAAATGTATTTTTCTGTTATATCTTTTGTTGTAGCTAAAATCGGAGTTGGAATACGCTTAATAACATTAGCTCTTAAAATTCTGTCAACTTCAGGAAGGCTTGTATCAAGAGGTATTATAAATAATGCACCTGCAGTTGTTTGACTTTCAGGGTAATAATATGTAACAGGATAAACCATAATCGTTTTATCCGGAGACGTTATGCCTTCACCATTAAGCTGGTGTTTAGTTTTAATTCTTCTCTTTAAGTCAAGCTCATCATCACCTGCAGGAACGTTATATTTCACAAGAGAATAAGTCGGTTGCGGAATATATTCCATATAATAATTACTTGTTTCAAATGGTGGTGCAGGAATTTTTTTATCTTCATTTGGAATTTCTTTTGATTTTGCTTCATATTCTTCCATTGACATGTAGCCTGATTCAGGTAAATTACTTTTTTCGTAGTCTTCTTTTATTTGTTTTTGATAAACTTTTTGCTCATATTTATATTCATCAATGGGAGTATAATATTTTTTCTTTTTTGCAATCGCACAATTACAACAGGCAATTTGCAAAAATCCTGATATTAAAATTAATAATATGAGGATTTTTTTCATTTAAACCAATCCCTCTTTCATCGCAGTAATAGCGGCTTTAGTTCTGTCTGCAACGTATAATTTTTGCAAGATATTATGCACGTGAGCTTTTGCTGTAGCTCTTGTAATTACTAATTTGTCTGCAATTTCCGGGTTTGAAAGTCCTGAAACCATAAGTGATAAAACTTCCAATTCTCTTTCTGTCAATCCGTATGTATTTTTACTTGATTTATTATTGATTTCTTCTGAAACTTTTGGCGTGTCTACGTTCTTTGTCGGTTCAGTTTTTTGAATATTAGAAAGTACGAGTTTTGCAATAGCAGGGTCAAGCCAAGCTATTCCGTCATTTACAGCCTTTATAGCTGAAGTGGTTTGCTCTGAACTTGCACCTTTCATTATATATCCGTCTGCTCCTGCTTTAAAGCACGCAAAAACATCATCTTCATTATCTCTTGATGTGAAAATTAAAATTTTGCAAGGCAATTTTGCATCTTTAATTCTTCTTGTTGCC
>JAGOIO010000073.1 GCA_017995595.1 bacterium
CATCAGCATTATCAACATTGGAAAATGCAGATGCAGAATCAAATGAAGTAAAGCAATTGGAAGCGTACCAAGAGTTATATAAATCACAACAAACACAAATTGAATCAAGATTAAAGGTTATAGAAAACCAAATCAGTTCATACGATAAAGCTGTTGATACAAACATTAAGAACGATTGTAAATTTTCAATTTCTGCTTAATTAGAATGAAGTTTGAATAATTCAAAAGTATTTTGCATAAGAGATGCAATAGTCATTGGTCCGACTCCGCCAACACAAGGAGTTATGTATGAAGCGACAGCTGAAACAGCTTCAAAATCTACGTCTCCAACTATTTTGCCATCTATCTTTGACACTCCGACATCAATTACAACAGCATTTTCTTTTATCATATCTTTAGTTACCATTTTAGGTTTTCCAACCGCAGATATTAATATATCTGCATTTTTTGTTAATTGTGGTAAATTTTTAGTATGGCTATGACAAACAGTAACCGTAGCATTTTCATTCAGCATAAGTTGAGCCATAGGTTTTCCTACAATGTCTGAACGTCCTATAATTACGACATTTTTGCCGTCAATTTTTATATTATAGTTATTTAGCATTGTCAAAATTCCTTTGGGAGTGCATGCGATAGCATATGGACTTAGCCCTAAAGTTAATCTTCCGACATTTTCAGGAGTGAATCCGTCAACATCTTTTGTTGGTAAAATAGTTTCAAAAACTTTTTTCTTGTTAATTTGTTTAGGTAATGGTAATTGAACAAGTATTGCATCAACAGAATTATCAAGGTTTAACTCTTGAATCTTTGCTAAAAGCGTTTTTTCATCAGTATTTTCATCAAATTTTATTATTGAAGAATTAATGCCCAGTTTTGCAGACTTTTTCTGCTTCATTCCGACATAAAGTTCGCTTGCAGGGTCATTTCCGACTAAAATTACTGCAAGTGAAGGCTTTTTATTGAAATTCTTTATTTCATCAGTTAGATTTTCTGTTATTCGTGCAGAAAGTTCTTTCCCACTTAAAATAGTTGCCAATATTACTCCTGTCCTGCCTGTGGCAAGTTTAGTCTAAAATAGAATTGTTTGATTGCATCTTGTACAATCTTAGATTCTCTATTCATTGAATTTTTTTCAAGTTCAGTATCTGTTGGTATTGTACCTAAAATTTCCAAGTCATATTTCTTTAACAAGTCATAAACTTCAACCATATCTTTGTTTTCAACCTTGTTTATAACAAGTCCGAGTTGTCCTCCTGCTGCATATTTTGCACTAAACTCTTCTATTCTTCGAGCAAGGTGAATAGATTCTTCTTTAGGATTTGCAACTATAAGCGTTGTATCAATATCAACATCTACAAGCTGATTTAGGTATTTTAAATCAAATTCACAATCAAAAATCACTAAATCATATCGTTCTATTAGCTTTGCCGTCGCATCATTAATTTGTTTTGTAATAGGGCAGAGGCAATCTTTTGAGCCTACAAACCACGATTCAATAATGTCAACATTCTCGCTAACCGGCACGATAATATCTTCCATAGCCCATTCCACGTATTCCTGTTTTGTCATTTTGCTTGGAATACCTGTTTTATATTCATGTTTTCCGCTTCTTATACCATAAATTGTATTTCTTATATCAAAACCGAAGCTGTGTCCAAGTTCTGCCGTTAAGTCATTGTCAAAAAGTAAAATGCTTTTCTGCGGATACAATTCTTGAAAAATTCTCAAGAATGCTTTTGCTATTGTGGTTTTCCCACTTCCACTTTTTCCTATGAGTGCGAGTTTTATTGTCAATCGCCATACCTCTCAATTAAATTTTGTGATAATTCTTTTGTTAAACTCATTGCTTTTTTTGCTAAATCTTCTGTTAATCCGCCAGCTCCGCAAGATGGTGTTATCATACTGTGATTGATTATTTCCTTTCGGTCTAAACCTTTTTTTTCAAGATATGATACTGCTTCTTCAAATTTTTCAATCATTTCAGAGATTGTTGCTCTTTCTAAAGCTTCTTTATCAAGTGTTGGAATAATTCCCCAGGCAATATATCCGTTTTTCTCAAATAAATTTTTTATTGAGTCAGAAAAAAGACTTAAATTCTGTGCAAAGAAATATCCGTCAAGATTTATAATGTCAATTCCTGTGCTAATAGGTAAGTCCCAAGCACATTTTCCGCAACAGTGAATTGCACTTAATGCTCCGTTTTCATGAATTATGTCAGAAATACTTTTTATAATTTCAACAACTTCCTCCTCAGGTATTGTAATGAAAGCAGATGTTCCAAGTTGAGAAAGTGAAGGTTCGTCCATAAAAATTATAGGCTTAGTGTCAGGACTTACTTTTTTGATTTGTTTAATTTGCCACAAAGCTTTAAGTGTCAAACCTTTTGTCAAAACCTCTTTTAGCGTTTCATCATAATATGCACATCTGCCGTTTTTATCGCATAAAGATGTGGCAAGTGTGAACGCTCCGACAATTTGACCTTTTGCAAATTGTGGTTTTTCTTGACTTATTAAATCAAAGTAAGGTCTTATTGAAGATGAATAATTTTCGCTTATTGCATACTTGTCTAATAATTTTGACTCTGTGTCTGCAATTATTTCTTCATAATCCATAAAGAAAGTTTCAAGTTCTTCAAAAAAATCGTCAGATTCAGAATCTAAATAAATAGTTTCTTTCTCATCATTTTTTCTAACCCCAGGAAACCCTTCTAAAAATTGCACAATCATATCTTCATTTTTACTGATATTAGCAAGTTGAGGCCAAAACGGTATTACATCAATGCTTTCTTTTACGATATTAATCGCTGATTTTACATCACCGCAAGGAAGTGAACCAATAGCTGTATGTTTTAATTTTAAATAATTATTCATATTATATATTTTACTAAAAAAAAACCGAAAAAGCATGCTTTTTCGGTTTTTTCAAGTTCAATTATGAAAGATAAACTATTCTGCAGTTTCTTCTTCCAAAGCTTCTTTTACGATTTCAGAAGCTGAAACATAAACTGCAAGTTCAGTTTTAACTTTTGAAGTTAACTTAATCAACATAGTATATTCACCGACTTTGTTGATTGGAGCGTTTAGAGAAACGTTCTTTCTGTCAATTTCAATACCAGTTTTAGCTAACAACTCTTCAGCCAATTTCTTAGTTGTAATTGTACCGAATAATTTTCCGCTTTCACCAGCTCTTGCTGATAATTCAAGTTTACCAAAGCCTTCAATTTTCTTAGCTGTTTCAAGAGCTTGTTGGTGTAATTTTTCTTGCTTAGCTTTAATTCTAACAAGGTTTTGTTCACGATTTTTCAAAGCACCCTTTGTTGCAGCTTCTGCAAATTGTTGTGGTAGAAGGTAGTTTCTTGCATAACCGTCTTTTACGTTTATTAAATCGCCTGCTTCACCTAAGTTTTGAACGTCTTTTTTTAAAATTACTTGCATAATTTCTCCTTTTTCTTATCTGTCCCCTCATCACCGTTGAAGAGAGGGTTAGAATGAGGACTCAATAAAATATCACCTCACCCAAACGTGCCTGTATATCGTACTAGAAACATGTTTAATTGTCGAGAGGGTTTTTAAATTTTGTTAATTTTGATAATATTTATTGTCTAAGACTTTTTTATCATTAAATATACATCGGGTGGGTGAAAAATGTAAAAAACTCTTAACAATATGACCAAAAAAAATTTTATGAAGTATCATAGATAATGAAGAAAGGATAAAATTGTGAGAATATCAGCTATCGGAAGATTCAATACCGAAGCCGAAAAAAATGATATATTTGCCCAATTATTACCCCTTGATAAAAATCACGAAATAAAAAATGAAGGAAATATAAATAACATTTCTGTAAGATATTCAAAGTTAAAAAATAACTTAAAAGAATGTCAAAAATTGGGGTTTGTTCAGGACTTCAAAATGGAGCTTCAAAAGCTCGAAAATGAAGAAGCGAATTTAATTGGTAAGTTAAAAAAATCGGCTAGTTAATAATTAAGTTAAAAAATAATTAATATTTATAAAAATCTGTGATTTTGTATTATCATGTATAGTATGAAATATAAAGATTATTATGAAACACTAGGTGTAAAACGTGAAGCTACTGAAGCAGAGATAAAATCTGCTTATCGTAAGCTTGCTCGAAAATTTCACCCGGACGTTAACAAAACAAAAGAAGCAGAACAAAAGTTTAAAGAAATAAATGAAGCCTACGAGGTTTTATCTGATAAGAGTAAACGTCAGAGATATGACAGTTTAGGTGCAAATTGGCAGGGCGGTGCAGACTACACTCCTCCTCCAGGATTCGAAAATTTCAACTTTAATTTTAACCAAGGTGGAAATGCTCAAAGCTTTGATTTTGGTGGTATGGGCGGATTTTCTGACTTCTTCGGCTCTCTTTTTGGCGATATGATGTCAGGAGGTGGCAATCAGAGAACTTCTTCTCGTTCTTCTCGTGGTGGAGGTGCTTTTGGCGACTTCGATTTTAGTAATTTAGGTGGCATGTCTGGTCGTCGTTCTGCGAAGTCTTCGGCTAAAGCTTCTGAAAATTTGGACGTTGTTCAGAATTTATCTGTATCTGCAAAAGATTTATTTGAAAAGAAACCTATTCCGGTAAGATTTAAAATTATGGAAAAATGTCCTTCTTGTGCTTCGGGGCATGGCGGTTTTTGTTCTAATTGCGGTGGTACGGGGATAATCTCTGAAAATAAAGCTGTAAATGTCAGATTACCTTTAGAGGTTAAAGAAGGTCAGAAAATAAGACTTAAAGGTGAAGGTAAGAAAGATTCTTACGGGCAAAAAGGTGATTTATACTTAGTTATCAAGTTTAAAGATGCTGAATATGAAATTGATGGTGTTAATTTAACGAAAGATGTTGAAATAACTCCAGCTCAAGCTGTTTTGGGTTGTAAAAAAGATATTCAAACTCTTCACGGTAATATCGGTATAAAAATTCCTGCAGGAACTTCTTCAGGACAATTCTTGAGATTAAAAGGTCTTGGGCTTCCAACTAAAAATAACGATTTTGGTGCTTTAAATGCAAAAATAAAAATTGTTATTCCTAAAAAATTATCGACAGCTCAAGTAGATTTGTATAAAAAACTTGCGGATTTAGATTAATTCTATATTGCTCAACTGTTGTAAACAGCTTACTAATATGAAAAACACAATTCCTTTTTATAATTGTTTTGTAAAAAGGAGGTTTTATGAGTAATCATGTTTTTAAATCAATAAAAAAGATTGTAGAAGATAATAATTCAAAACGTCTTGTTGTTTTTACAAATCATTTGAAAATTGACGGTGAGTTTATTATTCCTGAGGCACATTGTGATGAGTGCATTGAGGATTATATAGCGTTGGCAAATGTTGAAATTTGCAAGCTTGATGACTATTGCACTTGTGATGATGAAAATTGTGAATGTAATGATAACATTTGCTGTAATTTCGATTGGTTGAATATAAATGTAAAAGAAATTGTTGCGTTTTCTGTGATTAAATAAAAAAATGAGGCATGGTTATTTTAGTGTAACTGTGCCTCATTTTTTTAACTTTAACTTTAACTTTTTTTAATTTTTTAATTTTTTAATTATCTTGTTAATTGAATCTGCTTCTTCTTTAGGTATTCCGAGTTTTATGTAGTCTTCAAAGTATTCAATGGCATCTTCATTATCTCCACGAGCCATAAATAGAACTCCTAATTTTTTGTATGCAGGTGCAAAGTCATTCTCAATTGTTAATGCTCTCAAGTAATTTGATATAGCTTTATCTATTTCATCGTTAGCTTCATAAGATTGACCTAAGTAATAGTAAACCCATTCATTATCATCTTTATATTTTATGACATTTTCAAAGTTTTGAATTGCGACTTCATAATTTCCGTATTCAAAATAAACTCTCGCCATATCATAATAAGCATCATAATTTTCAGGTTGAACTTCAAGAATCTTATCAAGCTCATCTATTGCGAGGTCTAATCTGGAATCTTCCATATAAACCCTTGCGAGATAGTGTCTAAGAACCATATTGTCAGGCATGTGAGAAACACCTGTCGTTAACAATCCTATAGCATCTCCAAATTTCTTTTCTTTATAGTAAATATCTGTTAAATTGATATAAACTTGCGGAATTTCAGGATTTAATTCGATTGATTTTAAGTAATATTTTTCAGCTTTTTCAGAATCATTTTTACTTGCATAACAAAGTCCTAAGTTATTATAAACTTCGGCATTATCAGGTGCAAGTTCAAGCATTCTGCTAAATTCGTCTATAGCTTTATCATAATCTTTTTTTTGAAAATATTCTAATGCCTTAGGCATTTTCTTTTTTTGTTGAGGTTGTTTTTTTTCTTCCATAATTAAAATAATTCAGTTGTCTCTTTTGAATTTCCTATATTTTTAATAACTGTTTTAACATCACCGTCGGCGTAGAACGTTTTAGGTTTTAATGTCATCTTTATTTTGTTTGCATAAATAATTTTTGGACCTTGAGCTATATTTGAACGTCCAGAGAAGTAAATGTCGTTAGGCTTTTTGCTGGCTTTGTCAGGGTAACAAGTAATTTTTGGACCTTGAGCAAAGTAATCTTTAAACCAAACTTTTACATCTCCGCTACCCATAAATATATTAGAATCACTGTTATATTGTTGGTAGTGGCTCTTTAATGTAAGTTTTGAACCGTCATCAAGAGCTGCACAAGATGTTACATTACCGATAGCAATAAGTTGTTTTGTATTTGTATCATAAATAAAATGACCGGCTTGAGCATTGTTTTTTCCATCTTTAATTCTAGCTTGTCCTATCAGGTCAATTCTTTTTAAGTCGCCGTTACTGCCTGTTCTTATAATAGCTCTGTCAGAAAAAGTGTTCATATCTTTGTATTTTATTATAACGCCACCATTTGCAGTCATTACATGAGCTTTTGTATCATATTCTTGTGTGTCAGCTGTAATAATTACAGTCGGTTCTTTTCCATTGAAAACAGTAGTTTGAGTTTCACCTTCAGCTTTTATTGTTTTGTTAATAAGTGAGGCTCTCAAGATATTAGCTTTAACCTCTCTTTTTT
>JAGOIO010000074.1 GCA_017995595.1 bacterium
TTGTGGTACTTTGGGTGCTGCCTTAATACCTGAATTTACAAAGATATTTACAAGTCCAAAAGCTAAACACACAACAGAAGTTGTTACAGCTTCTCGTGAAGGTGGAGCTTCTTTGACAATCCTTTCAGGTATTGTTTCAGGAAACTTCTCTGGTTTCTGGATTGGTCTTGTAATTGTATTCTTGATGGGCTTAGCTTATCTTGCTAGTACACATATTCCTGCTGCGGCGATGATTTATCCATCAGTATTCGCATTTGGTCTTGTAGCTTTTGGTTTCTTGGGAATGGGACCTGTTACAATCGCTGTTGACAGCTATGGACCAGTTACAGATAACGCTCAATCAGTTTATGAATTATCATTAATTGAAGAACGTGAAGGTGTTAAAGAAGAAATTGAAAAAGATTTCGGATTTGCTCCTGACTTTGAAAATGCTAAACAATACTTAGAAGAAAATGATGGTGCTGGTAACACATTCAAGGCAACTTCTAAACCGGTTCTTATCGGTACTGCAGTTGTTGGCGCTACTACTATGATTTTCTCTTTGATTTTGTTAATTAAACAAACATTAGGTATTACTCCTGAGATGATTTTAAACATCTTAAATCCTTACACAATTCTAGGATTTATCTCAGGTGGTGCGGTAATTTACTGGTTCTCAGGTGCTTCTATGCAAGCTGTTACAACAGGTGCATATTCTGCAGTTGAATACATTAAACGCCACATTAAACTTGATGATGCTAATACAAAATCTGCAAATCAACAAAACTCAAAAGAAGTTGTTAAAATTTGTACTCAATATGCACAAAAGGGTATGATTAATATCTTCATAGCTTTGTTCTCATTTGCACTTGCATTTGCTTTCCTTTCAGCTCCTGCCGGAAGCGAAAAGCCAGTTGCATTCTTTATCAGCTACTTAATAGCTATTGCTGTATTTGGCTTATTCCAAGCCGTATTTATGGCAAATGCCGGCGGTTGCTGGGATAACGCTAAGAAAATTGTTGAAGTTGACTTACAAGAAAAGGGAACACCTCTTCATGATGCCACTGTTATCGGTGATACAGTTGGAGACCCATTCAAAGATACTTCTTCAGTTGCAATGAACCCAATTATTAAGTTCACAACTTTGTTTGGATTGTTAGCTATGGAAATTGCCATCGCTCCTGCATTCAAACACTATGCACACATTGCTGGTATTGTGTTCTTAATTATTGCAGTTGCTTTCGTTATTCGTTCTTTCTATGGAATGAGAATTCCTGCCGGAAATAAAGATGCTGAATAGCTAATTTGCAAATTTGCAAAAGAAAAGCTCAACTATTTATAGTTGGGCTTTTTCTTTTGTTTATATCAATTAAACTTTACTTTATATCAAAATATAATGCTGAATTTTTTGAAGTATATACACCGGTAACTTTTTCATTCGGATCATATTTTACGTCTGTAATCCCTAATTTTTTCCATAATGAAGGATTCTTTCTTAATTCTGCTAAATCTTTTTCTGTTAAATTCTTTTTATCACCGTCAAGTCCTCTTAATTTATCAAAAATTGTATAATTCTGGCTTGATAAATTCATTGAACGTTGTGGTGATAAATTTTTATCTCCATTTTGCATAAAAAGATTTGTTACAGTTTTTTTGCCTGCTTTTGATTCAACATCTCCGGCATTTTGAGGCTTTCCGGAACCTTTATAATTTTTTATATCAATACCTTCCGGTACTTTTACAGAAAATGAATTACCGTTTGACTTGTTTGCCACAGATAAATTTACTGTCATATAATATCCTCCAAAATTAATATACTCGTATATAGATATTAAGTAATTATTTTGAAAAATATTTACAAATATATCCAAAATATTAAGAATAATTAAGCTAAGAAAAGTATTGATTAGGTCGCAAATTTAAGGTATGTTCATCAGTTCCGCCAGTCATAATTAAATTGTATTTTTGAGCTATTTTTTTCACATGATTAGGAGAACAACTTCTAATATATTTTCTATGGCGTTTGTAAGGATAAAAAACTTCCATTCCGTCTAAGCCGTAAGAAACCAGTTTCTTAACGAAATTTTCTAAAAAAATTGTAGTACAACAAGCTGGGTGAGCTAAAACAGCTATTCCCCCAGAATTATGAATTGTTTGTATAACGTTTTTTGGGTGGCGATTAGAAAATATTCTAACCCAATCGGCTTCGGTTTCACGTTTATTTTTGGCACATATAGCTTGAAGTTCCTCATTGTGAACATCAATTCCATACCCTAACATGTGAAGAAAAACTGTTCCGTCCCAACAATCAAATTCAATCGCAGGAATAACCATATCTTCATCAAGCAAATTCCCATTTTCTAAATAATTATTTAAAGTATTATGATCCGCAAATGCAATATTTTTAAACCCTTGAGCTTTAGCTTGTTCCAAAAAGCTCTTAGCATTACCCTCACCATCTGAAAATGTTGTATGTATGTGTAAATTTACGCTTGTTCTATAATCTTCCTCATTAAAAGATTTTATTAAATTTATATATTTTTCACTCATTTTTGCTATTCTTATTGTTTCAAAACTGTCTTTATACTAAACTATAATAGTACAAAAATAGATTCAGAGGAATTAATGTCAAAAGTTAAAAATAGTGTTTGGAATGTTATTTATGAAAGTATAAGATTATACTTTTTAAACTTCGATAAATTTTTTATATATTTGTCTTTTCCAGTATTAGGACAAGTTATAGGCTTATTACTAATGTTGTTTGCCTCAGAAATATATGTTAATAATATTTCTACTTTAGTAAAATCTAATAATGTATTTAATCATTTTTCAATAATATTTTTTATATTTTTTATAATTGTATTACCCGGATTTTTCATTTTTGTAAAAGCCTTAATTGATTACTTAATTGCCTACGGAGCAATCAACTCAATGGCAGAAAATGCTGTAAAATCAGGTAGGGTTTATGATTTTACTGCACATACTGAACTTATAAACAGACGTTCTTTAGGCTTTTTTACTCTTTGGTTTTTATTCGGATTATTTTCAATAATTGCATTTTGTCCATTGATTTGGATAATAGGCGGTGTTGCATTTATTTATTTTGTACTTATATTTCAAGTATTTACTTTCGAACCAGATAAATCACCAATAGGTTGTTTTAGAAAAAGTTTTAATATTATAAATGGTAATTTTGCAAGAACAGTATTTATTATGGCTGTTTTGGGAGGTTTTACATATCTTTTTGTACCTGAACTCGTAAAATATCTGTTTACACTCGGGCATATTACTGATATTTTAGCAATTCCGTTTTTAGGTTGTGCAAAACAACTGCCATTAACAGATATAAATAAACTTCTTGCACTTATTCCAATGCTAAGTTTAAAACTTACGCCAATTTTTATTGCAAAAGTGTTGGTTGATGGATTAATAAGTTACATTTTAATTTGTTTTTCACTTCCATTTAGAAGTATTGGTTGGACACTTTGGTATTTTGCATTGAATAGACCTGAAAGCAAAATTGATAATGAACTGTTAAAAAGAGCAACTCGTAGCAAAAAAGATGAACCAAGTTTTAAAATAGACGATTAGGGGAATTTAAAACTTATGTTTATTTGCAAAAATTGTAAATCTGTTGATAAATTTGAACTAATGTTTTCGCCTGACTACGTCGGCGATAAAAAGTTTTTGCAGAATTATAATAAAAAGGGTGAAATTGAAATAACTGTTGACGGATATACGTTTGTTCCTGATTTGGCATTTATGAATGACCATGCAGTTTGCAGATATTGTGGACAAATTTATATTTGGGATTATGAAGTAAAATAAAAATAATAGCTAAAATAAAGGGGAGAGAAATGAGATTAAATAACAGAAAAAATGATGAATTAAGAGAAATTAAATTCACAAAGGACTTTACGCATAATGCGATGGGTTCATATCTTGTAGAATTCGGAAATACAAAAGTTATAACAACAGCATCTGTTGATTTATCAATACCAAAATGGATGGATAAAGATTCAACAAGAGGCTGGGTAACCGCAGAATATTCACTACTTCCATCATCTACTGGAACTCGCTGTAAAAGAGAAAGAAACGGTGCTTCTGGTCGAACTCATGAAATTCAAAGACTTATCGGACGTAGCTTGAGAGCATGTGTTGATTTAGAAAAAATGCCACAAACTACAATTATTATTGATGCTGATGTTATTCAGGCTGATGGTGGCACAAGAACTGCAAGTATTTGCGGAGGCTTTTTAGCTTTAAGAGAAGCAATTGATAAATTAATTGAAAGCGGGCATCTATCTGAAAATCCTATTATTGAAGCTGTTGCCGCAATTTCTGCAGGAATTGTTGACGGAGAAATAAAGTTAGACCTTTGCTATGAAGAAGATTCAAATGCTCAAGTTGACAGTAATATTGTTTTAACTCAAAGCGGTAAAATTATTGAATTTCAAACAACCGCAGAAGGTAATCCATTCTCTCATGAGCAAATGAATGAGATATTTAGTGTTGCTAAAAAAGGAATAAACAAAATAATTAGCATGTATTAATTATATATAATATATATTAATAAAAAAAAAGTCTGCAAAAGCAGGCTTTTTTTTATCTTAAATCTGGTCTCAATCTTGAAGCACCTTTTAGGTAAACAGGTTTTGGAATGAAATCGTCTTCTGCATTCAAAACAATAAGTATTCTAAGACACTTTTCAAGAGAATTTGGCACATCAAGTTCATGAAAACACATCATCGCAACGCCATCAAAATTAAGTTCTGTTCTAGCAAATTTTGCAGGAAATGCTGCATTCAAGTCATCTGTTAATGTAAAAATAACGTGAGAAATATTTTTTACGAATATTTCATTTTTATTAATTAATTCTTTTAAAAGTTCTACAGTTGCAGATTTTATATCATCAACTGTATTATTTTCAATCGTAATTGCACCTCTAATACCTCTTGTTATCATTCAAACATATCTCCTGCTTTAATTTTTACACCATTAACCCAATCTCTGGCAAGCATTTCACCCTTGCCTTCAGGTTTCACTTTGACTAAATTTAAAATTCCATTACCGGTTAAAACTTGGATACCTTTTTTATCAACACAAGCTACTTTTCCAAAATCATTATCAGAGGTTACTGATGAATCATCAACGAGTTCAGTTTTCATTATCTTAACTATCTTGTTATTAAAATGAGTAAATGCACTAGGAGCTTTGTAGATGCCTCTAACTAAATTATGAATTTCTTGTGCAGATAACTTCCAATTAATTTTAGCATCTTCTTTTTTTATTTTTGGTGCAATCGTAGCTTCATCATGATTTTGAGGAATAGATTGCATAGTACCGTTAAAAATAGACTTCAAGGTTTCAACAATTAAACGAGGTGATTCCTCGGCAATAGTATCATGTAGTTGTTCAAAATTCATATCTTGTGAAATTTCAATTTCCTTGCACATGCAAACATTACCGCAATCAAGTCCTGCTTCGGTAATCATTGTACAAATACCTGTTTTTTTATCACCATTTATAATTGCACGTTGTATAGGATTTGCCCCCCTGTATTTTGGCAATAGTGAAGCATGCAAATTAATAGTTTCAAATTTTGGAATATCTAAAACTTCTTGAGATAAAATTTGTCCGAAAGCAAAAGTTACAAAAAAATCAGGTGCTAATTCCCTTAATTTATCCAAAACTTCAGGCTCTTTTCTTATTGATTTGGGCTGAAATACCTGAATATTATGTTCAATAGCATACGCTTTCATTGGCGGTGGTGTTATTTTATGACCTCTGCCACAAGGTTTGTCTGGTTGACAAACAATAGCTTGCACTTCAAAATCAGGAGATTTTACTAAACAATCCAAAGATTTAATTGCAATATCTGGAGTAGCAAAAAAAACAAGTTTTATCAATGTTCTAAACTCCTCTTTTTTCGTCGGCTTGCTTCCTTAATAATTCATCTTTATCAGGCTCGTCTAAAATCTTTTCAGGCTCTATAGGTGGCAAATCATGCTCTGCTAAAGATTTATCAACGTCAAACCTGTTTACAATATGGTCAATAAATAAAATACCGTCTAAGTGGTCATTTTCATGCTGAATAGCTTTGCATAGCAAAGAACCGTCTTTTGCTTCCATAACGAACGGTTTGCCATGCTTATCCAAAGCTTTTACCATAACATACGTATATCTTTTAACATCGGTAAATACAGAAGGAAAGCTTAAACAGCCCTCTTGGCAAATCATAGCTCCTGATTTTTTAACTATTTTAGGATTAATAAAAACAAGCGGATTTAAAGGTTGGTCGCCAGAAGATGTATCAATTACAAATACTCTTACATTTTCACCAATTTGAGGTGCTGCAAGTCCAACACCGTTTTGCGTATATAGAGTATCCAACAAATCTCTTACTAATTCTTGTATTTTTTTTGATACCTTATGAACTTCTTTTGATGGCTCTCTTAATGATTTTTCGCCATACTTTACAACTTTTCTTATAGCCATAATTACCTCTTTTTAATTCTTCTATAATTGAATTATATCACAATCATTTTAGGCTGTTAAGCAGTTTTTTGAGAAAAATATATAGTTTTCGTTAAAAACTGTAACTTTTTTATAAGAAAACGGCAATTTTTTTTCTGTTGATTATTTAATATAAAAGTTAGCTTGTTAGTATGTGTGAGAAAAATATTTAAAAATGTGTATCATTAGCAAATATACCCCTAAAATAGCAAATTATTCAAGGAATTTCTTATCAAGATTAGAACATTCCGATGATATTGCACCAATGGTTGCTTTAGAAGCTACTGTTGTTACGGGCAGAACTTATCAAGCTCACAAAAGAGGTGGCTTTATGGAAGCCAGAGAACGTTTTTGCGAAGAGATTACAGGTTCAATTTTCTGGATTTGGGGTTTTAAGATGTTCTCAAGCC
>JAGOIO010000075.1 GCA_017995595.1 bacterium
GAGCTGTCGGACCTGCTTGAATTTCTTTGTGAGGTTTGTCAAACCAAGCTGTTCCGGCTACGTCCAAATGAGCCCAAGCAACATTATCGCTTACAAAGTTTTGCAAAAATAGTGCTGCTGCGGAAGCGCCTCCGCCACGAGTTCCTGAATTTTTCATATCTGCAATTTTACTTTTTAAACTGTCGAAATATTCTTCAAACATTGGTAATTGCCAGAATTTTTCTCCGCCTTTTTCTCCTGCTCCAATCAAGTTTTCTATAAGTTTTTGGTTGTTGCCGAGTATTCCGCCTGCTTGATAGCCCAATGCTACCATACAAGCTCCTGTAAGGGTTGCTATATCAATAACTTCTTCTACATTAAGCTTGCAAGCATAGCAAAGTGCATCTGCCATTGTAACTCTACCTTCTGCATCTGTATTGTCTATTTCTATTGTTTTTTTGTTCATCGCAGTTAAGATATCTCCTGGTTTGTATGCATTTTGTCCGGGCATATTTTCACAAGCTGCAATTATTCCGTGAACTTCTATTTCAGGTTTTATTTTAGCTAGAACTTTCATTATATTAATAACTGCACCTGCTCCAGACATATCATCTTTCATTGTAAGCATTGATGAGGCAGGCTTTAAATCCATTCCGCCACTGTCAAAGCACAATCCTTTTCCGATAATTGCTATTCTTTTCTTAGGGTTTGGGCAAGTATATTGCATGTGAATAAATTTAGGTTCTTGAACGCTTCCTCTTGCAACTCCTAAAAATGCACCCATTCCCATTTTTTCGCAGTCTTTTTTATCGTAAATTTTTGTTTTTATTCCATCTATATCTTTTGCAAGTTCTGCTAATTTCGTTGGGGTTGCATATTGTGGCGGTTCATTTACCAAATCTCTTGTTGCATTCATTGCAAGACCAATTTGTTCACCTTTTCTTGCTCCCTTTTCAAGTTTTTTAAACTTTTCTTCATTATCTTCAACTAAAATTAATTTTTCAATTTTTTCATCTTTTTCGCTTTTATATTTGTCAAAGGCGTAATCTCCGATAATAAAACCTTCAGTAACAGCTTGTCCGCTTTCAGTTTGACAAAAATCTAATTCACCCAAATCGATTGTAACGCTTTTTCCTTTTATACATTTAATCTTTTTGGCAACTTTTATTGAAAGCTCTCTGATTTTTGCTATCGTTAAATCTTCTTTTTTGCCCAATCCGACAATTAAAACTTTATTTGCAGGAATTTTTCCATAAGTTTGCAAAAGATAAGTATCTTTAAACTTTCCTTCAAATTTGTCTTGAGATAGGACATATTCTGAAATTAAACCACCTAAAGCCTTATCAACATTTGATAAAACTCCGTCTAATGAGGTTGTTCCCTCAATCATTCCAAGAACTAAAATGTCTGATTTTTGTTTCTTTATCTCATCATTTAAAACTTTTATTTCCATAAAAACACTCCCTCTTAATATATATATTTCTGAATAATTGTAATTCAAAATAAAAAATGTTCTATGGTGTAAATGGACTAAATTTATTTAATTTTTTTTGTTAATTCTGGATTCTTTTGTCCGTAAAATTCTACAGGAACATATATAGAACCTGAAAAATCAGAAAAGACTTTATCTCCGATTACAGCTTTTGTGTTTACAAATTCTGCTTTTTTGATAGGAATATTATTAGGTACAATTCTAACGGCATTCCCAAAAACAAGAGGAACGGCAGTTTGTTTGTAACCAACTGTTTTTTCAGGAGTTTCAAATATCTCACTAGCTTTAATATTCATTTTTGTCTTTGATAAATCATTTGTATCAAGTCTTACAGTATCTTTTGCAAAACATTTATAAGTGCTATCTCCCCAAAGACTTTTGGTATCATAATTTAGAATCTCAATCATTTGAGAAACTTCTTCTGAAGGTCTAACTTCATGTAAAGGTGCTTTAACACAAGCTGTTGCACCTAAGGCTGATAACCCGACAAATGTGTTTCTTATGATTTTTCCGATTTGCATTTATTAAATTCCTACATATTTTATTTTAACATATAAACTCCTCGTTATAATACCCCGTAAAAAAAAATTTTGCTAAAATTTGACGAAATATTAACAACAACTATACAAAATTTTAAAAGTATGGTAAGATTTTACTCAAGATGTAGTAGGATAATTTTTTTGGATATATATGCAATAAGTATAAAACCTTATAAATAGAACAACAACCCGAGATTTTGTAATAAGATGTCGGGGCATGTTTGTAATGTAGAAAAAATTCAGGATAATATTATTAACTCATCTTTCGATAATACATAAACGAAATGAGGTATAAACAATGAACGTAGGTTTAATAGTAGGAATTGTTCTGCTAATTGCCTTGATTGCAGTGGTTGTTATTCAGCAAAATAAATATAAAAATTTGCAAGAACAATCTCAAAAAAGTCAAGCTGATTTGAGTGCAAAAGAACAAATCCTTAAAAAAGAAGCTTTTATTTAAGAAAAGGAGAACCTTCATTCAGAAAGAGAAAAGTTTGATGATGAAGTTAGAAAACGTCGTCAAGAGTTGTCTCGTCAAGAAGATAAGCTTACAAAAAGAGAAGATAATCTTGAAGATAAGATTCAGGAAGCTACAGACAAAGAGTTGGCTGCTGATAAAAAAATGGACGAGTTATTAGAAAAAGAAGATTATTTAGCAGAATTAGTTCAAAAGCAAACAACTGAATTGGAAAGAATTTCAGGTTTGTCAGCAGATGATGCTAAAAATATGTTATTGGAACAATTAAAAAATGATTTGGCTCAAGAGCAAATGCAGTTAATAAGAGAGAATGAATCAAAAATTAAAGAAGATGCTTTGGAAAAATCACAAGAAATTTTAACAACAACAATGCAACGTTGCATGATAGACCAAGTTGTAGAATCTACTGTTGCAGTTGTGTCTTTACCTAATGATGAAATGAAAGGTCGTATAATCGGTCGTGAAGGTCGAAATATTAGAACATTGGAAACACTTACCGGCGTTGATTTGATTATTGATGATACTCCAGAAGCAGTTGTTTTATCAAGTTTTGACCCTGTTCGTCGTGAAATTGCAAAGGTTGCATTGGAAAAACTTATAACAGACGGACGTATTCACCCTGTTAGAATTGAAGAAATGGTTGAAAAAGCAAGAGAAGAAATAGATAAAAAAGTTCTTCAAGAGGGCGAAAATGCCGCACTTGATATGGGTATAATGGGCATAAACAAGGAGTTGTTAAAAACTTTAGGTCGTTTATATTACAGAACAAGTTATGGTCAAAATGTTTTAAAACACTCACTTGAAGTCGGTCATATTGCAGGCATGCTTGCAGCAGAGCTTGGTGCAAATGTTTATACTGCAAAACGTGCAGGTTTGTTGCATGATATAGGTAAGGCTGTTGACCAAACTCAAGACGGAACACACATTCAACTTGGTGTTGAACTTGCCAAAAGGTTTGGCGAAAAGCAAGAAATTATTCACGCCATTGAAGCTCACCATGATGATGTTACGGCAAATACAATAGAAGCAGTTTTGGTAAAAATTGCCGATGCAATTTCAGCCGGTCGTCCTGGTGCAAGACGTGATACTTTAGAAATTTATATTAAACGTCTTCAAAAAATAGAAGAAATAGTAAACAGTTACGAAGGTATTAAGCAATCATTTGCGGTTCAAGCCGGTCGTGAAGTTCGAGTTATAGTTCAAGCGGATATGTTTGATGACCTGGCTTCTCAAAAGCTTGCAAGAGATGTTGCAAAGAGAATCGAAGATGAACTCGATTATCCGGGACAAATAAGAGTTACTGTCGTCAGAGAATTTAGAACGACAGAAATTGCAAAATAGGAGGTTTGAGATATAAAGTTCGAATGTATATTTTACATTCGAACTTTGGTATCTCGGGTTATTATGTCAGAGAAGTTAAAAATATTGTTTTTTGGTGATATTGTTGGTAAGTTAGGTAGAAAAGCCGTTAGCGATTATCTTGCAAAAAGAAAATCCGACGGAGTTGCTCCTGATTTTGTCATAGCTAATGTCGAAAATGCTTCTCATGGTTTTGGTCTTACTGAAAAAAATTACAACGAAATTTCCAATAGCGGTGTTGATTGTATGACATCAGGAAATCATATTTGGGATAAAAAAGATATTCATATTTATATAAAAAATGCTCAAAAACTTATTCGTCCGATAAATTATCCTGCAAGAACAAAAGGCAAAGGCTCTGAAATTTTTGAAGTAAACGGTGTTAAGTTTGGAGTGATAAATGCGTTAGGCAGAGTTTTTATGTCTCCTGTCGATTCTCAATGGGCTGTTGTAAAAAAAGAAATAAAAAAAATAAAAAAAATTACACCTATCGTTATTGTTGATTTTCACGCAGAAGCAACAGCAGAAAAAATTTGCTTTGGCAGATTTTGTTCAGAACTTGGAGTTAGTGCGTTTTTTGGAACTCATACCCATGTTCAAACAGCTGATGAAAAAATTGTTAAAGATATGGCTTATATTACAGATGCAGGTTTTTGTGGGGTAAAAGACAGCGTTATCGGAATGGAGTATCAAACTTCATTAAAAAGACTATCGACAAGTTTGCCTGAAAGATTTGAAATCCCTGATTCAAAATTGATTCAACTCAATGCGGTTGAAGTTGAGTTAGATTCGGAATCAGGCAAAGCATGCGATATAAAAAGAATTTATTTAGAAATAGATTATAATAAAGAAATTGGAGGCTTAAAGTGAAATCGGATTTACATATCCACACAAAATACTCTGACGGGGTGTTTACCCCTGAGCGTGTCATAGATGCCGCAATAGATGCAGGGTTAGACGTTATCGCTCTTACAGACCACGATAATATACTTTCTTACCCGTTGGCACAGGCTTATGTTAAGCAGTTAAAACAAGAAAATAAAAAATCAATAGAAGTTTTGCAAGGTGTTGAAATAAATACTTTGTATAAAAATTATGAAGTTCATATTTTGGGATATATGATGAATGTTGAAGATAATGATTTTAAAACATTGTTAAAGACACAACAGCAAGCTCGTGTTGAACAAACTCATCAAATAGTTGAGTTACTTCATAAAAAAGAAGGTATAAATATAAAGTATGAAGATATTGAAAGCCAAGTTGAAAAAGGCGGAAGTATCGGCAGACCTCATATTGCAAAGGCAATAACTGCTGCAGGCGGGACATCAAGCGTTGTCGAAGCTTATGCAAAGTACATAAATGATGAATCTCCTGTTTATGTTCAGAGAAAAACCGTTTCTCCACATGATGCGGCAGAAATAATTTATGATGCCGGCGGAATTCCTGTTATTGCTCACCCACATGATATTGATATTGCAGGTGAATTAATTAAAAGCCTTATGCATTGTGGGTTGCTTGGGATTGAAGCTTATCACCGAAAGCATTCTCCTGCTATTGTTGAATATTTCTCTTCAATGGCTGAAGAATTAGGACTTATCGTAACAGGCGGTTCTGATTTCCATGCTCCGAATGCGAACGGTCAAATTGCTTTGGGTAAAAATTTCGTACCTGAATGGGTTTACGATAAATTATTAGAAGAAAAAAAACGTATTGATATGGCATAATGTTAGTGTGAAATATCATTAAAATAAAAGAGGAAAATATGGAGAAAAAAGGATTTACTATAATTGAAGTTGTAGTTGTATTCTGTATGATTTTGGCTGTGGCATTTTTTGTCTTTCCTATTTCGTTGGATAATACAAAACATGCAAGGCTGATTTCTTCATGGTCATCAACTTATTCAAATCTGGAATACATTTTTTCAGTATTAAAAGCTCAAAATAATTTAACAGTATATAAAAAAATAGACAATGCAAACAGTAACGAAGAACGACAGGAAATGGTGCTAAAGGTAATAAAGCCATACTTTAGAACTACAACGCTTGTTCCTGAAGATGAATATAAAATACGTTATATGAATGGTTTGATTGCGAAAGATGTAGGTTATCATTTTAAGAAACATTATTATACTTCATCAGGAAAAATTATTGCATTGGATTGGCTTGTAAAAAAATGCAGTGATAAAAAAACTCTTTGTGGTATAATGTCTGTAGATATAAACGGAATAAAGAGGCCGAATACGTGGGGCGAAGACATTTTTGGTATAGGAATTTATAGCGATAGGATTCAACCACTGGGCAAGGATAAGAGTATCCGTGATTTAAAGCTGGATTGTAGTAAAGACGGGCAAGGTATCTTGTGTTCTTACTATTATCTAATTGGAGGAAAATTTGACTAATAAAAACGGAATTAAGAAAATATGTGTTTACTCATCATCAAGTAAATATTTAAGAGAAAAATATTATGAAATTTCCAGAGAATTGGGAAGAATAATGGTTGCAAATGGCTATGACCTTGTTTATGGTGGTGGCTCAACCGGTACAATGATTGAAAATGCAAAGGCAGTAAAATCAGCAGGTGGAAAAGTTACAGGTATTATTCCTGAAAAATTAAGACATTTAGAAGTTGAAAACAAAGATTGTGATGAGCTTATAATTACGCCTGAAATGCGTTCAAGAAAAGAAAAGCTTGACGTGTTGTCAGATGCAACAATCGCTATTTCAGGTGGGTTTGGTACATTGGAAGAACTTTCAGAAATGATAGTTCAGAAGCAACTTGGTTATAATGATAAAGCTATTGTTATATTAAATACTGATGGATTTTACGATGACTTGCTAAAATTCTTTGATAGAATTATGAGCGAGAATTTTGCAAATGAAGTTGCAAGAGAATTGTATTATGTAGCAAAGACACCTCAAGAAGCAGTTGACTACATAAATACTTATGTTCCTGTACATGCAGATGTTCGTCAAAAATGGCAAAAAAATTCAGAAAACGAAACAGTTGCAGACAAAAAATAAAATAAA
>JAGOIO010000003.1 GCA_017995595.1 bacterium
CTCAGCGGGAACTTTCGCAACACAAGTGTAAGATTGATAAAAACTTATAAAAATTTTACCATCTGTTTTTTCACCTACTATTTTGTAATGCCCAATAGGAATATCGTTGCCATTTTGGTCTAAAAGAGTTACAGGTAAGCCTAAAAGAAGATTTTTTTCTGCAGTTTCTCCAATATAAGAACCTGCATCATTATTCTTCATATCTTGTCCTTTAAATGGTTGATTTTTTTTCAGCTTCTTATCTTTTTTTGCCTTCAACTTTTGGTAAGTCTTTTCAAAATCTTCATCAGTAATTTTCTTTTGACCGTTAAAAGCATTTTCAACCAAAGGAACTGATTTATATAGGTCTTCCACCCCTCCGAAATCTCCAGAGGTATCTTCCATACTCTCTGCAAAAACCGAATTTATTGAGCATGTTATGCTCAAAATTAACAAAATATTTAAAATTTTCTTTCTCATACATATATATGTTAATCCATTTTTTTTAAAAGTAAAGGGTTTTATTTTTTCTTAATATAGTATATAATATATAAGGTTTAAATAAATAGGCTATGGAAAGCTATGCAAAATTTTCTCTTTATCTTTGTTATAATTTTAATTACAACAGGTCTAATCTATTTTGTATATAAGTTTATTCTCGGAACACCTTCTGAGCATGAAGACGAATTACAAATTTCAGAAAGCGACCTGCTGGAGCAGTTGCATATTTTATATAAAGAAAGAAAGTTTTATATCATAGAAAGTCTTGCCAAAAAGTATCTGGAAAAGAAGTTTGCCAATGATGAAGTCAGAATGATACTTGCCCGTTCTTTATTTGAAAGTAAAAAATACCACAACGCCATAGAAGAAGCCAGAATAATTTCAAGACATAAACCAAAAGATTTTGAAATCAAAAACTTTATCGTTCAATGCTATATCAACCTTAAACAGCCATTATCAGCCGTAGCAATTCTTAAAGAAGTTTTGGAATTTGATAATACCAATGCTGTTGCAATCAAAGAACTTGCACAAATTTATATTGATACAAATCAAAAAATTTCAGCATTAAGACTTTATGAACAGCTTTCAGAACTGGTTTACAGTAATCAAGAAAAGTTGAAGTTAAAAACAATTATTGCAGGCATACACATTGAGCTTGGAGAGTTTGATGAGGCAATCAGAGAATATTTAGAGATTTTGGATATATATCCTGCAAATATTCCGATAAAAAAGAATTTATTTACGCTTTACAGATTAAACGCTGATTTTGAGCGTCAAATTGAAATAGCAAATGAAATACTTGACTCTCACCCTGAAGAAGAAGACACCATTTGGTGTCTGGAATCACTTTGCCAAGCATATATGGAAAACAATAATTATGAAAAGGCTCTTGAATACGCTGAACAACTGGAACAATTTGATGCAACGGATAAAGTTAAAGTAAAACAAACAATCTCTGAAATTTATATAGGACTTGATAGAATTGATGACGGTATTGAAATTTTAAAAGATTTAATTGAAGAAAATCCTAAAGATATAGATTTAAAGAAATCGCTTGCAAAAGCTTATCAATCAAAAAATGACTTTGAATCAACTATTAATGTATATAAAAAACTACTTGATGAAGAAAACCCTGATAAGATAAAAGCTTTGCACACAGAAATAAGTAACATTTACTCAGATTGGGGAATGTATTTATTTAATAAAGAAGATAAAGAAAACGAAAACCATGAAGAATGCTTCAATAAGTTTGATACAGCACTTGAATACAATGCAGAAAATCCTGAAATTTTTTACAGATTAGGTGAAATAAATAAGAAAATAAAAAATTATACCGAAGCATTATCACAATTAAAAGCCGCAATTGAGCTTGATGAAGAAAACGGTGAATATTATTTTTCACTTGCTGAATGCTATGAAGATTTAGATAACCACTATGAAGAGAAAAATGCACTGTTAAAATCGGCAAAATATAATAAAGAAGAAGATAATGCAAAAATTTATTATAAACTGGCATTAATTATAGATACTCAAGGCGACATAAATAAAGCTATGGAATACTTGGAAAAATCTATGAAATTAAATGACAACTTTATAGATGCTAAATACAAATATGCTTTATTACAAGAACATAAGGGCGATAGAGACGGTGCAATAGAAACGTACAAAAACATACTTGAACTTGACCCTACATACAAAGAAGCTGAAGATAATTTGAGAATGCTCAGCTCACAATAGTTATAAATAAAAATATAAAAAGGCGATTTCATTGTATTCAGGTGCGTTCTCACAAGGATAGCCATCTTTTCTTTTTTCAAAATCACTAAATTAACTACAAATGTTGCACTGTTCGCATAATCCTGTTACTATTATTACATGAGCAAATACTATGAAAAAAGAGTTATTAATAATAATGATATAAGCTATGAAGAAGCTTACTGGGGAACAATTAAAGACCCAGATGGCAAAATCAGAAACAGGCTTAATGAAAAACAAAAATTTCTTGATAATGTCAAGTCAGAATTAGAATTTATAAACAAACTTCCTTCTTCTAAAATTTTAGACATTGGCTGTGGACTCGGCTATATGCTTGCCGGAATTTCTGACAAACATCAGAAATTCGGACTTGAAGTTTCTAAATTCGCAACTTCTGAAGCTGAAAAATATGCAAAAATTTTTAACGAGCCTTTTGAAGATATTGACTTGAAAGAAAATTCATTCGACATAATTATAAGCCACCACGTTATTGAACATATTGACTCTCCTGAAAACTTTTTAACAAAAATAAAAAAAATTCTGAAACCAAACGGAATATTAATAATTTCAACGCCCGATTTCAAATCCGTTTGTGCAAACTTGTTCAACGACAAATACAGAATGCTCCACGACAAAACCCATACAAGTCTTTTCAGCTTTGACTCACTTAAATTAATGCTTAACGATTTTAAATTCGAAATCACAGACTTTGAATTTCCATACTTCAATACCGAATACTTCACTGATGAAAATATTTTGAAACTGCTAAACTATAATACAAATGAAATTTCTCCTGCATGTTGGGGAAATTTTGTAACATTCTATGCAAAAAATAAAAAATAGGTTATAATAAAAACAACACGGAGTTTATTAAGAAATTTTAACATTTGTATATATATAAATCTATCGCTTAAATGCACTATTAACAGGCATTTTTGGATTTTCCAAAAAAATATTTTGCAAAAAGTATATATTTTCAAAAATAGACTAGCAAAAAAAAAATTCTTCATGTTTTTATGCACAAGAAGAAAAATGATAAGTATAAAGAAAACAAAAAGCAGGTAAATTATGAGAGAAATAAATAATAACAATTTAGATTTAAGCAAAATGCAATCAGTTCCGACAAAAGTAGATGCAGGAAAAACTGACCCGCAAGTTCCACCAACAAAAGACGGAGATGAAAAACTCGTAAAAGATTTTTCAAATCAACCGGCTGAAGCTTTAGGTCGTTCTCAAGTTCAAGGTCTTCACAAAATTGACCAAGATGTAGCTTTCGGACTTAAAAATCCTGAACAGGTAATAAAAGCTAACAAATTATTTGATATAGTTTATGACAATGGTATAGCTAAAGGTTTAAACGGTGAAGAAGCTTATACTCAAGCCGCTGATATTATGGACGCTTACGTTAAAGAACTTGTTTAGTTCAGTCAAAACAAATTTTAAAAAGCCGAAATTTCAGAAATGAAATTTCGGCTTTTTTTATATCTTTAAATCTCTATTTTATATTTGGAAATAAATATATTTCGCCGTTAATATCTCGCCATTTTATCCAACCGATTTTGGTAAGTCTATCAACATCGTAGGCATTTACCAAAGCCCAATTTCCACGAATAGATGTTACATTGACCTTATCAGGAACGGTAACTCTTCCTATTTCTTTTGCATTGTCTTCTGTTGAGCCAAACATTGATTTTGTATTATCAGGAGCATCTTTCATATAATAAAGACCGTATTTATGTCCATACCAGCTGAAAAATATTCTCCAAGGTAAAAATCTGAAATCATCTTCTTTTTTTATCCAACCTGTTTTATTAGAATTTCTATCATACAAAACTTTTACCCAAGTTTCATCTTCACTCTCGTCCAAAACCTGTATAAAACCTAAATCTTTCTCAGGTAAAAAGACTACAAATAAATTACTTGAAGCTGTATTTATACATTCATAATTTTTGCTATCCCAATAAACATTTACCGCCATTGGAGATTGTTCATTTGGCTCTTTATAAATTTTTATCTCATGCGGAACTTGATAAACACCAATAGTATTGGAATTTATACTGCTGACATAATATGGCATTACATCAGCCTTGGCAGATGTTGCAGGCAAAATAAACATAAAGCCGAATATAATTGCAAATATTAAAAATATCTTTTTCATCAATTTACCTCTTGTTATTTTTGACCTTAAACTCTTAGAACTATGCTCTAAAAGTAACTTCTTTAAAAGTTTTTTGCAAGCAATCTCTTACAGAATCCATTTGTGAATCAATAATATCTTCTGTTAAAGTTGCACTTGCATCTTGCATTTTAATTCTGAAAGCAACACTCTTAAAGCCCTCTTTAATGTTTTCACCTTGATAAACATCAAATACATCACAATCTTTGAACATATTAGACTTAACAGCTTTCTTAATTACTTTTTGAATATCATGGCAAGTTACATCTTGAGGAACTACAAAAGCCAAGTCTCTTTGAACTTCAGGGAACTGAGGAAGATGTTTAAATTTAGTAACAACTTCAGGAGCAGCCTTTATTACTTCATCAATATTAATTTCAAACAAAAATGCTTCTTGCTTAAACTTCATTTTATCTTTTAACAACGGGTGAAGTTGTCCGATAAATCCAAGTTTTACCATTGGCTTACCCAACATGCAAATTTCCGCACTTCTGTATGGGTGCAAAATATCAACATCTTTTATTTCGTTATAAACAATTCTTGATGACAAATTCAATTCCTTAAATAGATTTTCAAAAATACCTTTTAATGTATAGAAATCAATATTACCTGTTTGTTGCCACATAGAATTTTCGACATTACCTGTAATAACGCCTGAAAGCATTTTTGTTTCTTTAACACCGCTGTTTTTTAAATCAGCAGGAGCTTCTATCAAATATTTTTTACCTATTTCATAAGCCCAAAAATCTTTTTGTCCGTTATCATAATTTAATTTCATACATTGTAAAACATTTGCCATAAGAGTTTGTCTAAGCATTGTAAACTCTTCACTTTGAGGATTTTCAACTTTTACAGATTTTTCTTTATCATAAGAAAGTCCAAATTGTTTCAAAAGCGGTTCACCAATCAATGAAGAAGTTACAATTTCATTCAATCCCATAGATAACATTGTAGAATGGATTTTCTTCAACATTTTTTCTTCATGAGAAATAAACGGAGACTCATTTTTACTTGGCAAAGTCGGTTCAATTTGGTCATATCCGTTAATTCTGGCAATTTCTTCAATCAAATCAACTTCTCTTGTAACATCAATAGCTCTAAATGAAGGTACTGCAATTTTTGCGGCAATTTCATTTTTACCCAACAATTTAAACCCAAGTTTTTCTAAAATAGAAATACATCTATCAGCTTCAATCTTACAGCCCATAACTTTCTCAACTTGAGAAAATCTTAAAGTTATTTCATTTTTTTCAGCTTCATTAGAACCTGTTTCAACAACACCTTCTACATTAGCATCTGCAAGTTCTGTCAAAAGTTGCATAGCACGCATTAAAGCAGGTTTTACAGCTTCAATATCAATACCACGTTCGAATCTGGCACTTGCATCAGACCTATAGCCTGCACTTCTTGCACTCTTTCTTATTGCGGAAGGAACAAAATAAGCAGCTTCCAAAGCAATAGATTTTGAATTATCATCAATTTCTGAATTTGCACCGCCAAACACACCGCCTAAGCAAACGCCTTTATCCTCTGTTGAAATAAGTACAGAATCTGTATTTAAAGTTCTTTCAACCTCGTCTAACGTAACAATTTTTTCGCCATCAACCGCACGTCTTACACATAAATAACCGTTCAATTTGCTTAAATCAAACGCATGAAGCGGAGTTCCGTACTCTAACATAACATAATTTGTAATATCAACTACATTGTTTATCGCTCTTATTCCTGAAGCAACCAATCTTTTTTGAATCCACATTGGAGACGGTTTAATATTAATACCTGATAACAGACCGATTGAATAATATTTACAAACATCATTATCTTTTATTTCTACTTTAAATTTATCAGTTGATAAATCATTAACAGGTTGAACAGGTGAAAATTTTAAAGGTTTATCAAATAAAGCACACAATTCTCTTGCAACACCCACAACAGAAACTTGGTCTCCACGGTTTGCTGTTGGAGCAAGGTCAAGAACAGTATCTTCTTCCAATCCCAAAACATCTTCCAAATTTTTACCCAATTCTACATTTTTTAAGAATCTGTTAAGAATTAAGATACCGTCTTCTTTTTGATATCCTCGGTCAGAAAGTCCTAATTCATCAGCAGAACAAAGCATGCCTTGAGATTCAACACCACGAATTACAGCAGGAGTAAGTTCAAATTGTTCGCCTGTTTTTCTATCCAAAACTTTTGAACCAACTGAAGCGTAAGGAATAACTTGTCCGACTTCAATATTTTTACCGCCACAAACAACTGTTTTTGTGGCAGAACCTGTATTTATCGTTACAAGATGAAGCTTATCTGCGTTCGGGTGAATATCTATTTTCTCTATTTTTGCCGTAATTATATTTGTAAATTGAGGTTTTATTTTCTCAATACCTTCAACTTCCAAACCACTCATCGTAAGTTGATGAGCAATTTCATTTTCATCAACATCACTTAAATCTACTAATTCATTCAACCAATTCAAAGATACTTGCATGTTTTTATTCCTTTATCATAATTTTATCATTAAATACATAACTATAACCAGATTTTATAATAAATAAAGTTCAAAGTAAACAAAAGCAAGCGTTTTTTTCGAAAGAATGAACATAAAAAGCCCGACTTTATAAGTCGGGCTTTTTATTGGTTAATTGGTTTTTAAGGTTTAAGGTGTGTTGGTTTTATTTTTTCAATGATTTTAGAGCTTTGATAGAAAGAGCTACTACAGGGATTGCCAAAACTGTTGCTACTGAACCTGCTACAACACCTGCTGTGTGTTGGGATTTTTCACCTTCTGGCTTTTCACCGTGAGTAATTTTAGCTACGTTATCACTTGCTTCAGTTTTTGAAACTCCGAACAAGTTACCTAAGCAACCGAATGGGTTTTTCAAACCGTGAACAAAAGCTGTATCGCCATATTTTGTAATATCATCAGGAACGTTTGAACCGAATTGTTGTTGATATAAAACTTGAGTTTGAGCATCAACTTCACCTGCATTTAAGTTTGTAATTCCGTCTTTTTTCAATTTTGCAGTTACAGCTGATCTTAATTTGTCATAAGAAGCACCAACGTTATCTTGGTTGTTTTCTTTGATTTCATAGTTTAAGTTAGCTAAACATTGATTGATTTTTGCATCTGATGCTGATTGTTCATAACCGAATGCTTCATCTGAACGTCTGTCTTCAAGAGAATATTGTTTTCCTAATTTTTGCATATTTCTTTGGAATTGCATATTTTGAAGAGCTAAATCTTGTTGAGTTTGAGCATAAGTTTTTTGGTAAGCTGCATATTGTTGAGGAGTTGAGCAGTAGCCACTACCCATTCCGTATGCTCCACCGTACATTCCCATACCCATACCGGCACCCATTCCCATTCCTGAATAATCTACTGATGGGAACATTCCACAACCTTGACCTTCAAAATCTGTTGCGTATGGACCAAAATACATTTCGCCGGGAGCTGAATTAAAAATACTTTGTTGACCGATTGGTCCTAGTCCTAAAAATGTTTTATCGCCTTCACCACCTTGTAATGCAATGTTGTCTAAGTGAACGCTATAAGCTTTTTGCATTTGCGGACTTACTGTTGATAGAGAACTTGTCATAACCTAACCTCCAATTAACCTAACCTTTAATAAACCTTTTTAAACCACCTTATACTCATGTAAAAACATATCTTTTTTTATAATTGCTTTTTTATTCTTAATTGTAAAGTTTTCTTAACATGTAAAATCCAGTCATGGTGCATGTTTGCATGATTTATGCATGTTCAGTATATAAAAAAACTTGCCTGTAAATGCACAGGCAAGTACTAATCAGTAAAAGAGACATCAAAAATATTCTGACATATTTTTTTACTGATTTCCAAAATTTTTAATTTATATTTTACTTAATTCACTTTCTTAAAGATAATAGTAGAAGCTTTGGCAAGTCTGATTGAAGAGCTTACACCTTCTTGAACTAAATTATTCAAGTACATTCCGCTTCCACCGTAAGCCATATTATTTGTATTCAATATTTCTTTCCACTGACCTTTTGGAAATGCAATACAATACTTATTATAAGATTTTTCTGTATCAAAATGAGTTATTGCAAAAATCTCATTATCTTCATATTTTGAATGAATTGCGATAACGTCTTTATGGTTAGCGACAACGCCTTCAATTTTTCCTAGAGAAAGAGCCAAATTAAAATTTGCAACTTTATTCAAATCACTAAGCAATTTTTTCATTCTTTGCTCAATAACATTTGCTCTTGAAGAATATTTACTGTCATTTGAATCTAAATTAGCCTCTTGATATATTTGTAAAGAATTAATTGCATGCCCTTTATCCGCAGTTTCCCAATCAATTCTTTTTATAAGATTATGTTTATTGGCACTATCAATATAAAATTGCGGAGAATTTTTTCTAAAAAACGGAAATCTGTTATCTAATCTTGCGAAAGATTGAAAAACCATCTTTGGTCCTGGTTGAACGAACAAAAATCCAAGTCCAGCTTTATAAAGTCTTGCTGAATTTTTCAACATAATACCAAAATCTTCTCTAGAAAGCCCACAATAAAGACCTAATTCACCAAAAGAAAAACCACCTTTTTTGTAATCAGCAATACCATAATATTCATTATAAATATTGTCTATATCGCCAACTGTAGCAGATTCAGGTTTTAATTGAGTTTCGACATCAGGCCACTCTTCGCCTGTAAAATAACGTTTTATAAGTTCTCTTATTCCTCGAGAAGCTTTTTGATACAATCTTCTTTTTTCTCTATCAACTCCAATATCACAAAAATTATATCCGAAGAGTTTTGCTAAAATTATTTTTACAACGGAACTGTTACCATCAGCATTTGCATTTCCTATTTCATCATGAGACAAGTATATTTTCATCTGATGTTGAGCAAGAAAAATTTGCAAACCTAAATTTCTCAATTCTCGATTTGTACTATAATACATAGCTTTTTCAATCGCATGACTCCAATTAAAATGCCAACGATGAGTAAATCCTTGATTTTCTCCGCCCCAATAATCTTTCTGAGCAAGTTTAATTATTTCTTCATGCTTTTTGGATTTTTCTAAATTATCTGTTATATTTGTCGTCAAAGCTTCTTTCGGTAACGGTGAATCCGCATCTTCTGAGGCACTTTCAGCAAATGTTACACACCCTGGAAAATGCTCTTGTATCTCGATATTTAACTGCGTATTAAAACCTTTTGAAGCTGTAAAATCAGTTAAATCAAATCTTATACCATCAACATAACAAAGTCTGTATAAAGCTTCATTTATACGCCATTCACGGACTTCTTCACAATTTGCATCATTATAATTAATTCTTGGTCCAAACGGAAGTTCCATACGTTTGTCAGGATTTTCATAAGGTCCTGCCTCTGTCATTATATCAGGGCAATCCATACTGTAATGATTATTTACTAAATCAACTATTACATTTAAACCGTTCTTATGAGCCTCACTACAGAATTTTCTAAACTCATCTTCACCTCCATATTGAGATGCAAATACAAAACTCGGGTCATATCCCCAATTTTTATCATAGAAATATCCCGTAGGCATAAGCTCTACGCCATTAAAACCCAACTCTTTTAACTCGGGTAATTTTTTTACTGCAGAAGCAAAAGTTCCATCTTTCGTAAATGTCCCGACATGAATTTGAACAAGTCTCAATTTATCAGAAGAAATGAAATTTGAATTATCCTTTGACTTAATATTATCGACTTTCCCTTTTATTTCACCAGATTTCCATTTCTTTTCTATTTCTTCAATATTTTTACCGACTTCACTGTTCTTATCAAAGTTGTAAGCCACAGGCCAACCTAAAAGACTTTTCTGTTTATAAGAATACAAATCCGAAATATATCTGCGAGAACCGTCGCTAAATCGTAATTGAAAGCGATACCTTTCATTAGGCTTAATTTTTACATTATTATGCGAAAAAATACCTGATTTTTCATTTTTCAATTCGCATTTTCGAACAATGTTTGAATCATAATCTTCAGCCTTATAGTTATTCAAAAAATCATACTCACCATCTTCACAAATCTGCATTTCGACAGACTCTACACTCGGATAAGTAAATATTTTTACAGTAGCCCTTGTAACTGAACCTTTTTCATCAGTTTCAAATGTCAACCCGTAACTCAAATGACTTTTTATATCATGTTTAAATATATCATCAGAATCAGCAACCGTAGAATTCAAAAGATTTTCTTGATTTATAGAAAGAATATCCTCTTTTAAATTTTCTCTATCTGATTTTGCCATAACTCTGTATGGATGAAACGTCTCTTTTAAATTCAAATTAATCCCATATTGTCCGTAATATGGTTGTTCTTCGCAATAACTCATATAACCCCAATGATACAAACTTCGTACCTTAACACTAATATTTCAACGACATAGCAAGAAAACATGAAACTTCTATTTTTTGCCACTTTATGAATAAATATGTATAAAGTTTACATCAAAAATTTCATATTACAACTTTTCGACAAATTTTTTTATTTAATTTATAATATCAGTATGAAAAGATTTTATGTTTTAATTTTAATGATTTTAATTTGTTGCCAAACTATCGTTTTAGCAGATGAAACGCAAGATTTGGGTACAGAAGATGCACTTCAAAAAGCAATTAGTGCAAAATATTCAGCACCAAAGAAATCCATAATGAAAAGATTTGGCACATCAGTAAAGCGAACAGTATTCCCTGATTCAGGTCAGAACAAGAAAAAAGCAACAGTATCTTCAGAAGAAATTATGACACCGCACAAGGAAGCTATACTTTACTATAATGACAATAACCTTGATAAAGCACTTGAAACAATTTTAAGAATGTCTGAGAATGAAAAGACAGCTCAAGACTGGTTTTTACTTGGAAATATTTTGCAAGATAAGGAACGGAATTCAGATGCCGTATTTATGTATAAAAGAGCTATCGCAATAGATGAAACATTCTACAAACCTTATTACAACTTAGGAACAATGTATCTTGAAGATGAAAAGCCATATATTGCAATAGAAAACTTCAAAAAAGCTATACATCTAAAGAGCGATTTTGCTTATTCCTACTACAATATGGGTTGTGCTTACTTGCAAATAGGAAATTTAAAGAAAGCAAAGCTGGCATTTATTAAAGCAATAGAAATTAAAAATACAGAACCTGATTTTCATTACAACTTAGCATATACATATAAGAGTTTAAACAAGCCAAAACTCGCAAAACAATATATAGATAATTATAATAAACTTCTTGAAACTCCCCAAAACTAATAATATTTTATCTACATCAAACAGATGAAAAAGCCTTGTATTTCAAGCTCTTAGGTGAACTTTGATATATAATGTAGGTGGCGAAATCGCCTAAAATGAGGTTATGGGATTTAGATGAAGAAGTTTTTGGTTTTAATATCAGTTTTATTTTTACAATTATTTATTGTAAATCCCTGTTTTGCAATAAAAATAGGACTACAAACCGGTGTTGACAGAGCATATATCGGAGCCTCAACAGCAGCACAAATTATAAATGTTCACACAAATCGCCAAATATACAGAATGGATAAAATGGTTGGCTATGAATTTAGAGCCTATCACAACAGTATTGCAATAAAAATAAAAGGTCAATATTACAACCTTGCATCTGACAGCGTAACAATGAAACCAGCATCAGGAGGCTTCATTAGCGTAAAAGGTCGTTGGTACAGAGGTTCATTTATCGTCAATAACCACAACGGAGAATTAACGGTAATAAATAAACTTGACATTGACAACTACATAAGAGGCGTTGTACCGTCAGAAATGCCGTCTTCATGGGCTCATGAAGCACACAAAGCTCAAGCAATAGCAGCAAGGAGTTATGCTCTGGCAAACCTTGGGAAACGAGCTTCTCACGGCTATGACCTTAAAGACACTCCTGAAGACCAAGCCTATGGCGGAGCTTCTGCTGAATCCTACCAAACAAATAAGGCTGTAGAAGAAACTAAAGGTATTGTTCTTATTTACAATTTAAAAATAATTCCTGCATACTATTCAGCTTCCGCAGGCGGTCATACTACAAGTTCCGGCTCTGTTTGGACAAGAAATCTACCATACTTACAATCAGTTCCGTCTTTTGACGATAATATCAAAAAATGCGGACATGGTGTAGGAATGTCCCAGCATGGTGCAAATAATCTCGCAAAAAAAGGATATAATGCTTATCAAATTCTTGAATATTTCTACAGAGGTGTTCAATTTGCAAGAATTAACCCTAATTATTACAAATAGAAATCAAGCTATTATTGAGTTTTAAGATACAAATCGGTGCAAACCCCCATTTATTAAGGTTTATTAACTTTTTTAGCTAAAGCCCTTGCCAAATCTGGATAAATAGGTATAATGAATATGTTGTTTCGATTAGACGAAGCAGTGTAGTAGAAAACCAGATATTGACAAGTCTTTTGAGGGTATGTTATATTTGCAAAAGAATATAAGAGGGTTTTTTGGTAAAGCAAATTTCGTTTTCGTCAATTAATCCTGTCATAATGGTAAAAAAGGAGGTTCTTATGAACAAAGAAGAATTGGTTAAAGAAGTTGCAAAAAAAGCAAAAGTTTCACAAAAAGCTGCTGCAGACGTTATCGCTGCTGCATTAGAAACTATTGAAAAATCTGTATCAAAAGGAAAGAAAGTTACATTGGTTGGCTTTGGTACTTTTGAACCACGTAAGAGAGCTGCTAGAGAAGGTCGCAACCCTCAAACTGGTGCTAAATTAAAAATCGCTGCTAAAACAGTTCCTGCTTTCTCAGCTGGTAAGAGATTTAAAGAACTTGTAAAATAGTTTTTTAACTTTTATTTAAGTAATTTTAGCGAAAAACGCATTTGTATTTATTGCAAATGCGTTTTTTGTTTATTGTTTTTAAAAATTTTAAACTAATCTTGGCTTAAAAAAGTTACAAATTTATCTGAATATTTTTTCTGTTTAATTAATTTAAGTCCAAATTCTTCCCATTCAACATCTTCAACATGTTCCAATACAATTATGCCATTAGGATTTAAGCTTTCGCTTTCCAGAACTGCATTTAAACTATCCTCATAGATTCCGCTATAATAGGGAGGATCAATAAAAATAACATCAAATTTTCTACCGATTTGAAAGATTTTTTTTATACTGTCCCCAATTACCATTTTGGGTTTAATTCCCAAAGTTGCATAATTTTCTTTAACTATTTTGGAAACCTTTAAATTCTTCTCAATTTCCCAAACTTCTTCAAACCCTCTTGAAATAGCTTCCAGTCCCATAATACCTGAGCCTGCAAACATATCAAGAAATAAACTGCCCTCAAAATCAACCATTGAATAAAGTACATTAAAAATACTTTCTCTAACCTTTGAAAGCGTTGGTCTTACAATTTTTTCATCTGGAGCGGTAACTTTTCGCCCTTTATATTTTCCTGCAGTTATATTCATATATCCTATTATATTCCAAATTAATATTTTAAAGAATCAATCGCAGATTTTATATCCTTACTCTTATAAATATAACTTCCTGCAACTATAGAATTTGCACCAAGAGCAGTACAAATTTTCCCGCTTATATTATTAATTCCGCCATCAACCTGAATAATCAAATTTTGAACATTTCTTTCTGTTGCACCCTGAACAATAGTCGGAATTTTCTTTGCACATTCATGAATAAAGCTTTGTCCGCCAAACCCCGGTTCAACAGTCATAACAAGCACCATATCGACATTTGGCAAAAAATCAAAAATTTCTTCAGCAGAAGTATTAGGTTTTATTGAAATTCCAACTTTTTTACCTCTCGACTTAATTTTTTCTGACAATTCTATTACTTTGTCAGAAGCCGCTTCATAATGAAATGTTATTATATCCGCACCTGCATCAATAAAAGCATCTATATATTTTTCAGGATTTTCAATCATAAGATGAACATCAAGAGGAAGCTCCGTAACTTTTCTTATAGACTTCACAACAGGCACACCAATAGAAATATTAGGCACAAAATGTCCGTCCATAACATCAACATGAATCCAATCAGCACCGGCTTGTTGAACTCGTTTTATATCTTCCCCTAAATTTGCAAAATCCGCTGATAATATTGATGGTGAAATTATCATTTTCCTATCCCCAATTTTTCACAAGCTAAATACGCACAATTTTGTTCTGCTTCTTTTTTGGTCTTGCCCTTTTCACTTGCCAAAACAGTTCCGCCATAGGAAACTTCCACAATAAAAACTCTATCATGAGCCGGTCCGTCCTCTTTAATAAGTTTATATTCAGGAAGCTCTTTTGTTAACCCTTGAGTATATTCCTGCAAAACAGCCTTTGCATTAAATTTCAACTGATTTTCATCAACCTCTTTAATTATAGGAAGCATTTTCTCCTCTAAAAATACAGAGAGTTCTTTAAACTTACCTTCTAAATAATACGCACCCAAAAGTGCCTCAAATGTACAAGCTAAGATTGAAGAACGAACTCGTCCACCGTTTTTTTCCTCTTGCTCACCCAATATAAGATATTTTGAAAGATTTATATTAACGGCTATTCTAGATAGGATATTATCAGAAACAACAGTAGAACGAATACGAGACATATCCCCCTCGGAATAGTTCGGATAGAGTTTACATAGAATCCCTGAAACGCAAAGCTTTAAAACTGCATCACCTAAAAATTCAAGTCTCTCGTAGTTTTGCAACGTACTTAAATTATTTTCTTTTGTATAAGAACCATGTGTAAGAGCTTTTCTGAATAAATCCTCATTTTCAGGGACTATACCGTAAATTTTACTCAATGCACAAATCGTATTATTAAAATCCGATTGCATGTAAAAATCCTTTTATAAAATTAAAAAAATCAATCCAAATTTGTTGAGAAACAACAAAATATTTAAAATAATAGAACAATACAGGAATAGTAAGAACATAGCTATCAGCTCTATCTAAAAAGCCACCATGTCCAGGAAGCAAGTCTCCGGAATCTTTAACCCCTGCATCTCGCTTAATCAAGGATTCTGACAAATCACCTATTTGAGCAAATATTGTAGCCAGCAATCCGACTATTACAGAATGATACCATATAAGGTGAATAAAATGCCCGACAATTAAAGCACCGATAACCGCTAATAAAGCACCGCCGAGAGAACCTTCAATAGTTTTATTCGGACTTACAATAGGTGCAAGCTTATGTTTACCGAAATTTTTACCAAACAAATATGCACCTGTATCAGTAAGCAAAACCGTTACAAAAAGCATTATAACGTAGCCCAAACCGTCATTTTGGACACTCAGCTTTAAAAATCCCTGATAAGACATTGGATTAGAGACATTCAAACCTCTCAAGAATAGCAGGTGTAGTGGGAACCAACCGCCATACAAAAAGCCTAAAATTGTTGTTGCAACATTTGCAATATAAGGTTGTTTGCCCTTAAACAGCACCCACATAAACGCAGTAATCGCACCAATAGTAAATGCCAAAGTTATTAAATCAAATCTGTTAAAATAAGACAAGCAGGCAAAAATCGCATCAGCAAACAATATAACTTTTAAACTCGGATAGAACCCTTTGTTTTGAAGGATTTGAACATACTCTTTTGAGCCTAAAATGACAATAACCACAACCAAGGCAAGCAAAGCTATCCCGCCACACATCAAGCAAGCTAATACTATCAGTCCAAGAATAGTTCCTGTAATCCACCTTTTTGCGATTTTGTTCATTTCAGTCATCTATACAGTCATAACCTCTTTTTCTTTTTCTTCAGCAGTTTTTTCAACAATACCTGTATATTTATCTGTTAATTTTTGAATTTCGTCTTGTTTATCTTTAACTAAATCTTCAGGAAGATTTTCAGACTTTTCTATTTTTTTCAATGAATCTACCATATCACGTCTTGCATTTCTAACAACGACCTTAGCTTCTTCACCTATTTTTTTAACATCTTTAGAAATTTCTTTTCTTCTTTCCTCTGTCAAAGGTGGGAATGGCAATCTTATAACAGAACCGTCAGAATTTGGAGTAATGCCTATTTCTGCTTTAATAAGAGCTTTTTCAATTTCCTTTATAACAGACTTATCAAATGGAGCAATAACAAGAGTAGTACCATCTTGAACAGTTACTTGAGCCATTTGTCTTAAAGGAGTTGGAGCTCCGTAATATTCAACGACAACCTTATCCAAAATCATTGGATTTGCTCTTCCTGAACGAATTGAACCGAATTCACGTTTCAACTGGTTTAGGGCTTTTTCCATTTTTTCTTCACCGAATAAAAATAATTCATCTAACGCTTCAGACATGTTATCCTCCTACATAAGTACCTATATCTTCTGAATTTAAAATTTTCTTAATACTGCCTTTTGCTTCAAAGTCGAAAACCACAATCGGAATATTATTTTGCTTGCATAAAGCACAAGCAGCAGTATCCATAACTTTCAAACCACCTTTTATTATATCATCATAAGAAATTTTATCCAATTTTTTCGCATCTTTGTTAACATTAGGATCATCTGTATAAATCCCGTCAACTCCGTTTTTCGCCATAAGCATAACATCTGCATTTATTTCAGAAGCTCTCAATGCAGCAGCCGTATCAGTTGTAAAGAATGGGTTTCCTGTGCCTGCGGCAAAAATAACAACACGACCTTTTTCAAGGTGTCTTATAGCTTTAAATCTCAAATATGGTTCAGTAACCTGATTCATCTGAATCGCAGTCTGAACTCTACAAGGTACATCAATAGCTTTTAATGCACTTTGAAGAACAAGAGCATTCATTACAGTAGCAAGCATTCCTACATAATCGCCTGAAGCCTGATCCATTCCAAGCCTTGCACTGTTTTTCATTCCTCTGAAAATATTTCCGCCACCACAAACAACGGCAACATCTGCACCTTCATCATGTGCTTCTTTTATTTCTCGTGCTATCATTTGGATAGGATTTGGATCAATACCGAACTGTTGTTCTCCCAATAGGGCTTCACCACTTATCTTTAGCAGTACTCTTTTATACTTTAGACTTTCCATAGGATACTTTATTTTCCTCTCTCTCATTATAATTTTCTACATTCTACTTTAAACTAACTTTTATGTAAAGTATCAATAATATCTATTTTTAAATTTGTAACTTTTTCATAACCTTATAAATAGTGAGTTCTACATAGTATATATTTTGTATATTAACTTTTGTTAAAAAAGATATTTCCAAAAAGGCAATTATCAAAAAGTAAATGTGTTTATAAAAGTACGAGATATTAATTATAAACGAGGCGATAAAATGAAAGAAGAAGAATTAAATACTATGATGTCAGTTGTTTCAGATCCTATTAACAATGTTTATAGAGTTAATTCAAGAAAAGATGTTGAAGAAATCCAAAGAATTGTAAGAATTTTTAATATAGATAATGCACAACATAACAAACACAGAATGTTTTCAATCAAGAATCTTGCTACAATGAAGCTTGTATTGAGTAACAACTAGGAGTTGAAATTATCGTAATAACATTTGATTATTGGGATTAGGAAATAGGGAAAAGTTAGGTTTTAGGGGATTTGCACAGCGAATCCCTTTATTTTTTTTGATTAAACATTATCAGAAGCATCAATAAAATTTTGGACAAACTTTTGCAAATCTTCATTTTTTGAGGAGAAAATTTTTCCTCCTGCTCTATCAGGGTGTCCACCAGCTATTAGATTTTTGTCATAATTTTGTTTTATATAATCTAATAGTTTAAATCCATATCCGTTTTTAGAATGTAAGCTCATTTTATATTCACTGTCAGGCAACGAGTTTTTTCTATAGAAAACAACGGTAGCCTGAACATTTTTCAATTTAGATTTTTGCATTTCTGAAAATACATTTTTAGTTAAATCAGGATTCAACACATTTTGCCTAAAATCAGATAAAATAACTTCTGTCCGAGGATTATCCATTCCAAGCTTTGACCAAGTTTTGTCATTATAATCTATTACAAGATATGCTAGCTTGCCGTTTTCTGTGATTTTTAATTTTTCTGAAAGACCTTTTTTAAAATTCGCCTCAAGAGGAGATAAATTATTCAAAATGTCGAGATGACTTTGAACGGATTTTTTAAATCTTTTAGGTAATTTTTGTTCAATCATATTTAAAACTTCCTGAGAATTTTTATCATATTGAATATTTTTAGTTTTAACGATATCAGAATTTTGAGCAAATTTAATATAATCAGATTTTTTGTAATCGCTAAGCATACCGCAGTACAAATTTTGTAATTGCGAATTTTTAAGTTTTATTTTTAACGCATCAAAAAATCTTAATAATACACCGCAACAGGACTTTGCAGTATCATCGATATAATTTTTGTATCTGTTATTTTTATTGATAAAAGTTGTATCAGCAAGAATATGATGGTCAAACACAAGCAAATTTTTAGGATTAAACAGTTGTTTCTGTTTTTTTGAAATTCTTTCTAAACCGTTAAAATCAACACAAACAGTCAAATCTGCATTTTTGGAATTATTTTTAAACTTAAATCTTTCAAAAGTATTTGCAAAAAGACCTTTCAAATCTTTTTTATCAGCACAAATTCTAACCTTTTTTCCCAAAGCTTCAAGCCACTTATAAAGAACTTTTGCCGAATTAAAAGCATCTTCGTCAGGCGATGAATGAATAAAAATATCAACCGTCTTTGCCTTTAAAAGACGTTTTTCCAAAAATATCGCAGTTTTTTGCGGAATCGGCTTTGCCGAAAACGCTAAAACCTTAGAATTATTAAGATTTTTTGATATAACTTCCATATTAATTAACACCCGTTTTGAGTATATAAAAACTCACACAAGATTTTTTTGCCAAAATATAAAATAATATTTACAATAGAGTTAATCGGGTAATTGACATTTGAACATTATATTAATATAATATAAAATAATATAATCTATTAAGTCAGTTAAGGATTAAGATGTCTCGGAATATATTAAAAATTTCAGATGCTGCATCAATAGCCATTCACGCAATGGTACTACTTGCACAAAACAAGGACCAAATTTTATCATTAAAAGAAATCTCTCAAAAGTTTGGTGTTAGTGCAAATCATTTATCAAAAATAATGCAACGACTACACAAAGCCGGACTTATATTGTCTATCAAGGGCAGAAACGGTGGATTCAAATTAATTAATGAGCCAAACGAAATAAATTTTATGCAAATATATGAAATATTTGACGGAACTTTAACAGAAAATAATTGCTTATTAACCCACGTAGGGTGTAAATCAAATTGTATATTTGGAGATTTAATAAATTCAATAAATGCACAGGTCAAAGAAAAATTTAATAAAACATTTTTATCAGAATTTGTAAAATAAAATTGTAAAATAAAATAATTGTATTAAAATAAATAAGTTGTTAGGAATAACTTCCAGAATTAGCACTCTGCTAATAGCAAGGAGGCAACATGAAAAGATATATAGTAAAAATAGATGAATCGAAATGTAACGGTTGTGGGATTTGTACCAAAACTTGTATTTCGCAAGCGATCCAAGTGATTGAGGGTAAAGCAAAACTTGTTAGCGAAACTTATTGCGACGGGTTTGGAACTTGTGCAAAAAAATGTCCTCAACAAGCGATTTCGCTCGAATTTAGAGAAGCCGACAATTATAGTGAAGCTCATGTTATGGAAAATATTTCTAAATACGGACAAGAGGCGATTACGAGACATTTAAAACAACTTAAAGATTTAGAGCAAAAAGCATCTCTTGATGAAGCGATGTTATATCTTGAAGAACGTAGCTATACAAATATGAATTATACACAAAATAAAGAATATAACTACAATAAAGCAGAAACAACCAAAACATTAATAAAGAATACTTTAGCGACTAATTATGAAAATGCTTGCAAGTGGCCAATTAGATTAGACATACTGTTTCCTGATGATGAAGCTCTTGAAAATGCAAACTTAGTTATAGCAGCAGATTGTGCACCTTTTGTCTATAAAGATTTTGAAACTAAATTTTTGAAAGAGGACAATGTCCTTATTATACTTTGTCCAAAATCTGAAAATACAATAGGAACTTACGTCGGGAAACTTGCTTATATTTTTGAACAAAAAAATATAAAATCTATTTCTATCGTACGTATGGAATCTGAATGTTGTGATGAAATAGAAAAAATTGTCAAAAAAGCTCTTGCTCAAGTAAATATAACAATGATGATAAAAGAATATGTTGTTGCATTATCAGGAGAACGAGTTTAACTCCCTGCATATTCACTTAAAAGAACAAAGCATTTTTTATCCCATTACGATTTAAAGTTATTTATCCTCAAATTCATCTATTTCAGAGGCTTCGGCATCTTCATCTTGAGGAAGTTCTTGCTTTATAATAATCAATTTTGTAATTCTTGCTCCATCAATTTCTTTAACAGTTAAGTCAAGAGATTCAATTTTAACTTTATCTCCGACAAGAGCAATTCTTCCTAATTGTTTTAGAGCTAAACCACCTATAGTATCAACATCTTCGTCTTCAAGTTCCAAATGGAAAAATTCATTTATCTCATCAAGTCTCATCATCGCATTTGTAAGATAAGTATTTTCACCAATTTCTTTAATATCAGCTTCTTCTTCAGCATCAAATTCATCTTGAACTTCGCCAAATATTTCTTCTAAAACATCTTCCAAAGTTATAATGCCTGAAGTTCCACCAAACTCGTCAATTACAATAGCCATTTGACCTTGGCACTTTTTAAATTCTCTAACCAAGCTATCCATAGTTATTGTCTCAGGAACAAGTAAAACCGGTCTTAATAAGCGTTTAACAGAAAATTCACCGTCATTTTTAATAGAATGAACATACAAATCTTTTACATGAATTATTCCTATAATATGGTCAAGATTCTCATCATATACAGGATATCTGGTGTATTGATT
>JAGOIO010000076.1 GCA_017995595.1 bacterium
AAAAACCTTATTTGAATTGCTTAAAAATATTGCAAAAGTTCTTGTTTTGGGTTGGATAGGTTGGAGTGTTTATACTGAACACATCAAAGAAATTTTACAGCTATCTGAAATAGATAATAATTTTGCCGTAATGATTCTATTTGGAAAAATCGTTACAGATTTTATATTTAAGGCTTGTATTGCCTTTTTGGTAATATCTGCAGCAGATTATATGGTAACCCGTTGGAAATTTTTAAAAGACCAAAAAATGTCATTTAAAGAAATAAAAGATGAATATAAGAATACCGAGGGAGATCCAAATGTAAAGGCTCAATTACGTCAAAGACGAGCTCAATTAATGCAGAGAAATATGATGGATTCGGTTGCCGAAGCTGATTTTGTTGTTAGAAATCCTATACATATAGCATGTGCTTTAAAATATGATGCTGAAAAAATGGATTCACCTATGTTAATTGCTAAAGGTACAGAGTTAATAGCTCAAAAAATCATCAAAATAGCTGAGGAACATAGCGTTCCTGTAGTCTCAAATCCTCCTGTTGCACGAGCTTTGTTCAGAATGGTTGAATTAAATCATCTGATTCCTATAGAATTGTACAAAGCAGTAGCTGAAATTCTCCTCTTTGTGTACGACTTGAAAAATAAACAAAATCAGGGTAGAATAATAGAGAATACGAATCCTAATTTGAGTAGTGAAGATAAAAAGAATAAATGATATCGCTTATGCAAGATAATTCAAAAATAAAAGAATATATTGATATTGTACAGAAAGTTGCCAAAATTGAGCAACGTCGTATTCCAACGCACATGGTTGAGTACGAGGAACTTGTTAGTATTGGTATTATTGCTGTTCAAGTTTTGATTAAAAACAAGACTGATGAAGAACTTTCTCACTATAATTCTTCATATATTGGTACAGCTGTAAGATGGGCTATTCGTAATGAATTGAGAAATCGTTACAAATGGTATTCTATGAAGCATAAGAAAAATGAGGACGAAACTGCAGTTCAAGAATCTGGTGAAAATGAAGATGGAATTGAAATTTCACCGACAAAGGTTAGAGAAGCTGTTTATGAAACAATTTTGTCCATAGATAGTTTGGCAGCTGCGGCTTCTGATAATGATTCTCCATTTGATTTTATCAAGGATACATCTGCTATGCCTGATGAAAAAGCTGAAATTACAGAAATGGGCAGAATGATAAAAGAAGCTATTGCAAAACTTCCTCAAAAAGATAGAACTATTGTTGAATATAGATTTTATAGAAATATGCAGGTAAAAGATATTGCTCGCCAAGTCGGATTATCTTCTTCACGAATAACAAGAATTGTTCAGGCGGCGTTGAATCAAATAAGAACTTATTTGCAAGAGCATGAGCAATATGACTATTAAATTTATATTAGATGATATTTTAAAAGAGCTAACTCGATGAGTTAGCTCTTTTTGTTTAATTATTTTTATATCTTAAATCAGGTTTTCTTGCTGCCAAAGTTTCATCAACTTTTTTAACAGGTGTAGTTTTAGGTGAATTTAAGACATCTTGAGGGTTTTCTTCAATTTCTTTTGCAATTTTTTTCATAGTCTCTATGAAATCATCTAACCTCTCTTTATTTTCACTTTCTGTCGGCTCAATCATTATAGCCTCATGAACGATTAAAGGAAAATATACTGTTGGTGGGTGGGTATTTGAATCCATGAGCCTTTTTGCTATACCTAAAGTAGAAACGCCTTGTTCTTTTTGCTTTTCCCCTGATAAAACAAATTCGTGCATGCAAGGATAATCATACGGTAAATTATAAATTCCTTTTAAATATTCTTTAATATAATTAGCGTTTAAAACCGCATCTTCACTAACTTTTTTAAGATTTTTGCCCATCATTAATATATAAGCATAAGCTCTTACAAATATTCCAAAATTTCCGTAAAATCCTTTTGTTTTACCAATAGAGTGTTCTAAATTGAAATTTCTGAAGTATTTTTGACCATCAAAATCAATAACCGGTACAGGTAAATAATCTTTTAGCATTTCAACAACTCCGATTGGACCTGCTCCCGGACCTCCGCCACCATGTGGAGTTGAAAAAGTCTTATGTAAGTTAAGGTGAAAGACATCAAAACCCATAAGCTTTGGATTAGAATGTCCCATAATTGCATTAAAATTTGCACCATCATAATAAAGTAATGAACCATTTTCGTGCATGATTTTTGCAATTTCAGTTATATTTTCTTCAAAAAGACCAAGGGTATTAGGGTTTGTCATCATTATTCCAGCAACATCTTTATCTAAAACTTCTTTTAGTGCATCAATGTCAACTTGACCTTTTTCATTAGATTTAATTTCTACGATTTCAAAACCGCACATAGAAGCACTTGCAGGGTTTGTACCATGTGCAGAATCAGGAATTATAACTTTAGTTCTGTTTTTTTCACCTTTAACTTCGAAATATTTTTTAATAACCATCATTCCAGAAAGTTCTCCGTGAGCTCCTGCTGCTGGTTGAAGAGAAACTGCAGACATTCCTGTAAGCTTTTTTAAAGCTTCCTGTAAATTATACATTAACTCCAATGCCCCTTGGCAATCGCTATCATCTTGAAGTGGGTGTAAATTCGTAAAACCTTCTAGATTTGCTAAAAGTTCATTAACTTTTGGATTATATTTCATTGTGCAAGAACCTAAGGGGTAGAAACCTTGTTCTATACAAAAATTCATATCAGAAAGTTCTTTATAATGTCTTGCAACCTCAAGTTCACTTAATTGTGGTAAATTTAAAGGTTTAGTTCTTAAATATTTTTTATCTAAAAAAGATACGTCATTTTCAACATCAGCTATATTAATGCCAGAAACACCATTACTTTTTTCAAAAATTAATTTTGTCATAAAATAAAATTCTCCTAAAATTAAATCATATCTTGTTTTCCGAGTTCTTTTTTGATTTTGTTCAAACCGTTTTGAATAATTCTTGAAATTCTCGACGGTGAAATCTTGAACTCTTCCGATAGTTCTCGGAGTTTTTTATCTTTAAAAAACTTATTTTCAATCAGTTCTTTTTCTCTTGCAGGAAGCTTTTTGATAGCTTCCATAATTTGACCTTTTAATTCAGAAAATTCTAAATTTTCTTCGGGCGTTTTTTCTTCCGCTTTAATTTGTGTTGGAACTTCAGCTGTTGCCATTTCGTCGATTGAAAGTATAGTTTTATAAACTGCTTCTCGAACTTCTTCTTGGTGTTCTGCGGATCTTCTTCCACCTTGTCTTAAAATATACCATCGGTATCTTCGTCTTATTTCATTTCTAATTGCCCATTTTATTGCAGTTGAGAGATAAGATGTATTAAACTGATTTGGCGGATTATTTTTAAATAAGATATACAAAGTATGCGTGCCAATATTGACAAGCTCTAAGTATTCAACAATATGCGAACTCGAAAGCTTTTGATATTCAATCTTCGCAATGGTTTCTATTAAATCTTTATAATCTTTTAGATTATTAACCGCCTGTTTTGCTTCCATAATTTTAGAGTCTCTACTTATTTGTATAGATATTTTATATCAAAAAAAAATAGATTACCAGACAATGAAAATTTTATTAACTTTTGTTATTTTTGAGCAAAAGCATGTATTTTAAAATAAGGAGTAAATATATATGAAAATATTATTTTGTACTGATGGTTCTGATATAAGTCTTGTTTCACTAGAAAATTTAACTCATTTTGTATCAAAAGCTGTAGTTGACGTTATTTGTGTTATTGACTGGAGCTTTTTGCCACAGTCTATGAGTATAGAACAAGAAAATTATTCAAAAACTTATGAGACTTTAGCAGACAGTGTTTTAGATTATGCGGTAGGAGTTATAAAGAAGCAAAATTTTGAAATAGGAAAGTTGATAAAAACAGTCGGTTCCCCTGTTGAAGGAATTTTAGAGCAAGTTTCTAAAGCAAAATATGACATGGTTGTAATGGGTTCTCATGGTAAAAAAGGCTTGCAAAAATGGTTGGGTTCTGTTTCAAGACAAGTTGTTTCAAATGTTATGCTTCCTACTTTTATAAGTAAGAAGAAAATTGCTAATAATAAGGTATTGTTTACTGTTGATGGCTCTGAGCATGCATTTTATTCGGTGAAAAAGGCTTTAAAGCTTTTAGATTTGAATGAAAAAAATATTTCAATAATTAGTGTTACGGAACGTCCAGAATTTTTGACTTTTGAAGCCTCAATGGACAAGAATTGGCTTGATAATATTGATAAGCAACAGAAAATTCATGCTACAAAAGCTATAAATAAATCAAAGTCAATTTTATACAATGGAGGTATAAATGTTGATTGTGATGCTATTTTGACAGGGAATATTGCTCAAAAAATAATAGATTATGCAAAAAATGAAGAGATTTCATTAATCGTAATGGGAGCGAGATCAAAGAAGGATTTATCAAGTATTTTATTGAGCTCTGTCAGTAAAAGAGTTTTAGAAAATACAACAAGCAGTGTTTTGATTATAAGGAAATAATAAATAGGCAAAAAAAAGTTTGCTTCACTGAAGCAAACTATTAAATAAACACGAGGATATTAAGAGAGAGAGTATAAAATCTTTGTTTTAATCGTTCAAATAAATCTCTGAACCGATTTTCTTAACTTTTGTTTTTGTCTTCCTTAAATTCTTAAACCTTTAAAATCCTTACTCTTATATAAAGAAATTTTGTTAGAAAAAATTGTTTTATCTTGTTATAAATGTTAAGTTTTTGTAATAAACTTTGCAAAACAAAAGGGCGAATGCTTTGCATTCGCCCAATTTCGTGTAGTAGTAGGGTTACGCACACGCTTTTATGCGAGTGAGGTATCTTTCGTATTGCTGGGCTTTTCCATATCCCAGCATTATTCCTAAAATAAAATCTTCTGCCGGTGTAAGTTTGCTTAAATTACTCGAAGAAAAGTTCTTTACTATTTGTAAGCATTCCGGGGCTCCAAAGAAAATATTTATCTTTTCCTTTGTTACAGGATAGATAAGATATTTTATTCCTTGTTTCTCAAGGTTTATTTTCATTCGTTCTGCAAGTTCGTTTGAACACGTATAAAGAATTAAATCTCTAAGTTCTTTTTGGTACTCATATATAAGATGATAAAATAAATTCATAAAAACTCTCCTCCGGTAATTTATATTGACGAAAGTTTCGCCAAAAAGTTTCCTTTGATGTAAAATTAATTGTGTATTAGGATTAAAAAATTTAAGGAGTAAAAATGCATAATTTACCTCAACATTATCAACTTGGTTTGTTTATAACTTTTTTAGCAGGAATGACAACTGTTTTAGGTGGTTGTTTAACATTTATAATAAAAAAAGATAATTTAAAAGCGTTATCTGTCGGTCTTGGTTTGTCCGCAGGTGTTATGATTTATTTGGGATTAACCGAAGTTATAAATGATTCTAATGAATTACTATCAAAGTATTTTCCAAACTCTGCACAATGGTTAGTATTTGCAGGCTTTTTTGTTGGTATATTAGTTGCGGTGTTGTTAGATTGTGCAATTCCTGACCATATTGACGAAGATTTATTTGTAAATCAAAAAGACTGTGTTCATGATGCTCACAGAATTAAAAGAGCTGGTCTTTTAACTGCTATTGCAATTTCTATGCATAATTTTCCTGAAGGTTTGAGTACCTTTTTTATGACAACTCAAAATGTTACAATAGGTATTTCTGTTGCATTAGCTATTGCGATACATAATATTCCTGCAGGTATTGCTATTGCTTTGCCAATTTATCATGCAACTGCAAAGAAAAGATTGGCAATACTTTATTCTTTCCTTTCAGGTATTTCAGAACTTGTTGGTGCTTTAATAGGTTTGTTCTTGTTACAAACAGTTCTTCCACAAATGGCTGTCGGATTTATTTTTGCTTCAGTTGCAGGTATTTTGATTTATATATCGTTTGATACATTATTACCTTTGTCAAGAGAATATGGCGACGGACACTATTCAATATTTGGTGTTATTTCAGGTATATTCTTAATATGGCTAAGTTTGATGTTCATAAAATAATTTATGATTAGTGAGTGGTTTATGAAAGATAGTACAAATTCTAAAAAAGCGATAACCTGGCTTTCTTTAGCACATTTTACAAGTGATACCTATGCGGGTTTTCTAAATCCTATTATGCCTTTTATTGCTGTGAAAATAGGGATTACTATGGCTGTTGCGACAGTAATTATGAGTATTGCTCAAATTTGTGCTTCTATTTTTCAACCGATATTTGGCTTTTGGGCTGATAATATTTATAAAAGAACATTTATATTTTGGGGATTGTTATTTGAAACAATGTTTATTCCAATAGCACCTCAAGCAAACAATATTTTTATTTTAACTTTATGCATAATTTTAGGAAATCTGGGGGGAAGCTTCTTTCACCCGCAAGCATTAGGGTTTGTCGGAAAATTTGTAAAAGGTGAAAATTTTATACAAACTATGGCTATGTTTATAAGTGTAGGAACTATAGGGTTTGCTTTTGGACCTTTATTATCTTCTCTTATTACGCAACATTTTGGGCTTACTAAAATAATTTATACTTCCATAGTAGGTTTAGTGTTAGCCTTTCTTATGTTCAAGTGCGTTCCAAAGCTTTCTTTAAATCCTGTAAAACCTGTAAAGAAACAGTTTTTTAAAACTTTTAGAATTATTTTATCAAATAAATTCATGTTAATTCTTATAGTTATTGCTATGATGAAATCTTTAATAACAAATAGCTGTACAATATTATTACCTTTCTTGTGGAAAAGTTTGGGGTATAAACCAACTTATATAGGAACAGC